>JAGDAE010000038.1 GCA_017959645.1 Kiritimatiellia bacterium | reverse complement strand
CGGGAGCTCGCCTGACATGAGAATAGGAATCTTCGGCGGCAGTTTCAATCCGGTGCACTACGGCCATGTCGCAGTCGCCCGCGCCGCCGTCGAAGACCTCGGGCTCGACCGCCTGCTGGTCGTGCCGGCATCGACGAGCCCATTCAAGGCGATCGGCAAGAAACCGGAATTCTTCAGCCGCCTCGAGGCGGTTTCGGCCGCGTTCCGGGAGATTCCCGGGGCGGAGGTCGATCTTCGCGAAATCAGGCGCGGGGGAATCTCGTACGCGATCGACACCGTCTCGGAGATCGCAGCGGAAAATCCTGACGCGGAACTCTTCTTCATCGTCGGCGAGGATTCGCTCGCGGGGCTGCCGATGTGGAAAGACTACGACCGGCTCGCGAAACTCTGCACCTTCAAGGCGTACGCGCGAACGCCGGAATCGTCGACGAGGATAAGGGAGCTTTTCGACCGCGGCGGAGTCGTGGAGAATCCGGACGCAAAAATCGTCCGCACGGTGCGCGACGGACTGGCGAGAAAGGGATGGTTCTGCCCCTGCCGGCTCGCGAAGGCGAGAGAATATTTCTGCCCCTGCGAAGAGTTTCTCGCCCAGCTGGCCGACGACGGCTACCGCGGGTTCTGCCATTGCCGCCTGTATCTCAAGAAGTAGCCGATGTTCTCTAGAAGCGAATCGCTGCTGGGAGCGGAGAGGATGGCGCGCATCGCGTCCGCCAAGGTCGCGGTCGTCGGCATCGGCGGAGTCGGCGGGTGGTGCGCCGAAGCGCTTGCGCGGACAGGCGTCGGGGCGCTCGCGCTCATCGACGGCGACACGGTGCAGCCGAGCAACATCAACCGCCAGGCGGCGGCGAATTCGCGGACTCTCGGCATGAAGAAGGTCGAGGCGATGAAGGCGCGGCTCGAAGAGATAAACCCTGCCTGCAAAATCGAAGCGCGGTTCGAGCGCATCGAAGACTACCGCGGGCCGTGGGATTTCGACGCGATAGTGGACGCGATAGATTCGATGGACGCCAAAGCCGCCCTTTTGCTCGAGGCGGCCGACAGGGGCATACCGGCCGCAAGCTCGATGGGGGCGGCGCTCAGGACCGATCCCGGCAGAGTGGCGCTCAGGCGGTTCGACAAGATAACCGGCGACGCCGTCGCCAAAGCGCTGAGGCGGCGGTTCAAGGCGCTCGGGCGCCAGCCGGCGCGAAAGTTCTTCTGCGCCGTCTCCGACGAGCCGCCCGCCCGTATCGAAGAGCGCGGCAGCATAATGCCGGTGACGGCGACGTTCGGAATGGTGCTGGCCGCCCACGTGCTCGACATCATCGGCGGCGGAAAAGACACTGGAGGTGAAGATGAACCGTAGAATCGCGATTGCGGCGGCGTTGGCGGCGATGGTCTCCGGCGTCAAGGCGTTCGAAGTCGGCGAAGCGTCGTCGATGGAGGCGGTAAGGCCGAAGATCCCGAGGCGGATCGACCCGGCGCAATCTTTCTCGGTGCGTCTGGCGCGCGGAGAATACGAGAGCTTCCAGCTGCTGGTGCGCTCTGACTCGGACATGAAGGGCCTGCGAGTGGAGGCTTTCGGCGGCGAGGCGGCGGACTGGGTGGAGTGTTCGCCGGTCGGATACGTCAAGCTGGTCAACAAGCCGGAATATTTCGACAAGCTCGAAGGCAACCCGACGCTGGGATGGTGGCCGAATCTCATTCTCGATTTTCTCGATTCGGCAGACGTGCCGGCCGGCGATGTGATGAGTTTCTGGATACGGGTGCATTGCCCGCGCGAAACGGCGGCGGGGGAATACGGCGCGGTTCTGCGCGTCTCGGCCGACGGCGAAGAGGCGCGGGAGTTTCCGCTTGCCGTGCGGGTGAACGGATTCGAGATGCCGGCGGTCGCGCCGTTGCCGATGGCGGTTACTTTCAGCCCCGGCTCCCACCAGATTCTGCCCGGACACTACTCCAATCCGCTCAAAAGCGAACTGGACGCGATGAAAGAGCGCAACGAAGACCCGGACGGACCGGTAAAACTGTGGGAGAGGCATCGTGCGGAGTGGGGCGATTTTCTCGCCGACTATTTCATAACGCCGGATTCGCTCTATCTGGACGGGGAGAATCCTCCGCATTTCGACATGCTCGAGCGTGTGCGCGACCAGGGCAGGATCAACCGCTTCAACCTCAACTACTGGTCGTATCCGAAGTCGCTTTCGGACGAGGATGTCCAATCCTGGCGAGAACGCGTCGTCGGCCAGAGCAGAAAGGCGTACGAAAGGGCGAAAGAGCTGGGAATCGCCGACCGCGCGTATCTCTACGGATGCGACGAGACCACCGAAGAGAAATTCCCGCTGATCGCAAAGGCGATCGAGATTCTGAAAGAGGAGTTTCCCGGCGTTCCGCTCCTGACGACCGCGCTCGACAATTCGTACGGTGCGGGTTCCGCGCTTGCGGGAATCGACGCATTCTGCCCGCGCACCGACCATTACGACGCCGTCCGCGCCGACGATGCGCGCTCGCGCGGCAAGAAGGTATGGTGGTACATTTGCTGCTATCCGCTGCCGCCGTACGCCAACATGTTCATAGAGTCGCGTCCGATCGAAGGGCGTCTGCTCATGGGGGCGATGAGCGTGAAGTACCGTCCGGACGGTTTTCTCTACTACGAGATCAGCGTGTGGAATTCCCGCCGTCCGGTGACGTCCGGCCCCTACACCGACTGGGAGCCGCGTTCATGGTCGCTGTTCAGCAACGGCGACGGCGCCTGGACGGCGGCCGGCCCCGACGGGATACCGGTCGCGACGCAGCGGCTCGAGAACTTTCGCGACGGAATCGAAGATTTCGCCTACGCGAAAATCTACGAAGAGAAATTCGGCGTTCTGCCGGAAGTTTCGCAGGAACTGGTCGGATCGCTCGTCGAATACAGCGTCGAC
Source organism: Kiritimatiellia bacterium (assembly GCA_017959645.1). Classification (GTDB taxonomy): domain Bacteria; phylum Verrucomicrobiota; class Kiritimatiellia; order RFP12; family UBA1067; genus UBA1067. The sequence continues at coordinate 5,248 of JAGDAE010000038.1, read as the reverse complement.
CCCGCCGTCTTGCGGGCGTGGCGCGATTCCGTCGCCGATGCGATAGAATCGGGCGGAAGCGTTACCGCAAAATAAAACGGCGCCGGAGCCGCAGCTCCGCGCCGCCGTGTCCCGCGCCGTCGCCGCGTCAGCCGATTTCGATTTTTCTCGGCTGGGACTCTGCGCGTTTGCTGATCGCGATTTCGAGTATTCCGTTCTCGAGTTTCGCCGTCATCGCCTTCGGGTCGGCCATCTCCGGCAGGTCGACGCTGATCGCATAGTTGGTGTGCTCGAATTCCGCGGCGATCTGGCGGAAGCCGGCCGGCTTCTGGAATTTCGCGCGGGTCTTGAGTGTAAGCGTGCGGCCTTCGATGTGAAGCTCGGCGTTCTCTTTGGCGATGCCGGGTATTTCGATTCTGAGATCGTATTTGTCCGGCTTTTCGGTTATGGTCGCCGCCGGGACTGTGTATTTTTCCTCTTCCATTTCAGAACTCCTTTCTGTTTGTCGGTTTCAGGCGATGGCGATTTTCCGCACTCCCGCCTCTTCGGATTTCGGAAGTTCGACGCGCAGTATTCCGTCCGTGAACTTCGCGTTCGCCTTTGCGGTGTCGACGCGGAATGGCAGTTCGATGCGGCGGCTCCACGCCGGCGCTTCTCCCTCCGCCGGCTTGGCGGAGATTATCGCCGCCTGCGGTTCGAGCGTCAGATCCACGTCTTTGGCGGTTTTGCCGGGCAGCTCGAGATCGACGATCACGGCGCCGTCGTCGAGATACACGTTGACCGGCGGGAAGCGTCCCGCCGCGCGGGCGCGGATCTTGTGGAACGCGCGGTTGTCGAACAGATCGTCCAGCAATGACCATGGATTCATCAGTGTATTCATATCGTGCATGTCCTTTCTGCCGCCGTTTTCTTTTCACGGCCGGCACAAGACATGAAGCACACGCCGTGCCAATGCGTGTTTGCGCGGCGGACGATGTCGAAAAGTGTCAATTTGACGCATGCCGAGTGCCGTCGAGGCGCACCCGCGCAGACGGGCGTTGCAATTTTGCGGCGCCGCCATTGCCGCCTGCGCGAAAATTTGATATACTTCCCCCCAACATTTCGAAAGGAGAGGCAGATGGCCGATACAAAGGAACTTGCAGACAGGTTGAACGAGTGCGCCGAAAAGCGGGATTTTGCCGCGGCGTTCGGACTCGTGCGGGAAAACCTCGCCGATCTCGCGAAAGCGCTGCAGCCGGAAGGAATAAAGGATGCATTGAAGAAGACGACCGATGATCGTCTTCTTCTTTCGTTTCTGGACGGAGCGGAATTCGGGAAGCGTCCGCTCGGCGAGTCGATGGTGATGCTCGAGAAGCTGATTTCGTTCGAGCCCGGCGCGCTGGTTCTGAGCAAGGCGTGGGGCCTCGGCAAGGTGGTGCGGCTCGACTACTTCTACCGCCGCGTTACCGTCGATTTCAAGTCGCGCCGCGGACACCAGTTCTCTTACGTGGCGGCGGCGGACATGCTCGTGCGCGCGCCCGAAGACCATATTCTCGTGCTCAGAGAGTCCGACCCCGCGGCGTTCGAGGCGATGCTCAAAGACCGGCCCGGCGAATTCGTAAAGGCGGTTCTCAAGAGCTACGGCGACATGCCGATCGTGCGGCTCGAAGACGTGTGCGTCGCCAACGGCATGGTAAAGGCGGCTAACTGGAAGGCGTATTGGGAGCGCGCCCGCGCCGAACTGCGCAAAGACCGCCTGGTGGAGATTCCCGCCAAGCGCGCTGATCCGATCCGTCTCAAGGCGTCCGCCGAGGACTACGGCGACATCTGGCTTACGGCGTTCGGCCACGAGACCGACCCCAAGCTCATTTTCGCAGGCGTGAACGAGTATGTGGCGAAGGGCAAGCTGAAGACGGCCGACGAAGCCACGCGCGCGAAGATCGAAGAGCGGCTGGTGTTCGCCGTCACTGCCGCGCGAAAGGTCGATGACGCGCTCTACGCGCGGCTCGCCTGCATGGCCGTCTCGCTCGGCTTCGCGAACCCGCCGGCGCAGGAGATGCGCGAATATCTGTGGGACCGCAAGCGCTTCGTGAAGGCGGCGGCGCAGCTGCCGGCGCGCGAGGTCGGCGCGATGATCGCGTTTCTAGGCTGCGACGAGGCGTCGAAGGCGCGCCTCTACGCCGCGGTTCCCGAGTTCTGCTTCACGGCGGTCGCCGAGATCGTCGAGCGCTTCGGCGAAGAGAGCGCCTGCCGCGCGGCCCTCGGCGCGTTCATGAAGCAGGCCAACGCGCCGGCGACGCTGACCACGCTCATCGTCGGCAAGTTCGAGCGGTTCAAACCGTGGGTGGACGACAAGTCCTTGCCGCCGCTCATCAAGCTGCTCAACCACGCTATCGCGCTCGGCGAAGGGCGCCAGAGCGGCGAGACGCTGAAAATGCAGAATCTCGTGCGCCGGCTTTTCGCGGACGTGAAATGGCTCGGCAAGGTCTTCGGATGGCTCGATCCCGACGAGCAGGCGTTCTTCTTCGAGCGTTTCCAGGCGTCGATCGCGTGGGATCCTTCGACGCACCACACGATCGTCGTGCGCATGACCCATATCGTGCCGGCGCTCGGCGCGCACCTCGTGAAAACGGAAAAGAAGCGCGAGTACGCGCGCATAACCTCGTACCGCAGCTTCGGCCTGCGCAAGCGCGAATACCTCAAGCTCATCAACGAGGACATGCCCGCCAACATCAAGCGCATAGAGTTCGCGAAGAGTTACGGTGACCTTTCCGAAAATGCGGAATACCAGTACGCCAAAGACGAACAGCGCGCGCTCATGCAGAAGCAGACGACGATGCAGGCCGAACTGGAGGAGGTCAAGCCGGGCGATTTCGCCGACGCGACGCTCGACGAGGTGATGCCGGGAGTTTCCGTCGTCGTCGAGACTCCGTCCGGCGAGAAGACGTACAGCGTGCTCGGCGAGTGGGACAACGACATCGATCTCGGAATCCTCAGCTCGAAGACGCGCCTCGCCCAGAACATGCTCGGCAAGAAGCCGGGCGACGAGTTTGAGCTGCCGGGCGCCGAGGGGGCGGCCGTCTTTGCGAAGATCAAAGAGATCCGGCCGCTTGCGGACGAAATCCGCGAATGGATGAAGTTGCCGGACGGTGTGCAAATATGATATAATCACCGTCGCAACCAAGGTTTGAAAGGAGGTTTGACATGGCTACCGAAAAGAAGAAGATTTCGAAGGCGCCGGCGAAGAAGCCTGCGGCAAAGAAGCCCGCAGCGAAGAAGTCCGCCGCGAAGCGTCCGGAAGGGTTCCGTCCGCGCAAGGCCAAACGCATTCCGTCGAAGAATTCGTACATGCGCATCGTATCGAGCGCGCGCAAGTCGATCGTGATCGCCAAAAATCCGCCCGAGCAGATCGTGCCGTCGATGGATCGCGACGAGGCGATGGCGTTCGCGATGTCGATCGCCGAGGAGATGAAAAGGCGTTCGTCGGCGGCCGTGCCCGAAAACAGCCTCCCCGGCGACGACATACGCCTGTCGCGCCGGCCGACCACGCGTTCGCAGGGCAAGTCGACGGTCAAGTTCCCGGCCGCCGATCTCAAGGAATTCCGCCGCCGCCTCATCGAAGCGCGCGAAAAGGCATTGAACGGGATCGACGCCATGCGGGCGACCGGCTTCAACGAATCCGACGACCACGAGGTCGACGGCGGCGACGGCACGAACCAGACTCTCCGCCTGCAGGCGCTCGGCCAGATGGGCAACATAAAGCGCATGGTGCAGCAGATCGAAGAGGCGTTGCACCGCATCGACGACGGAACCTACGGCGTGTGCACTGTGTGCGGACAGCTCATCCGCAAACCGCGGCTTGTGAACCAGCCGTTCGTGCTTACCTGCATGGAATGCCAGAACGAGATGGAGCGCAACCGCCGGGGATGAAGCGCTTCGCCGTCGCAACCGCCGCCGTCGCCCATCTTGTGCTGCTCGACGCGGTGGCGAAAGAGATCGCCGCCGCGCTTCTGGGCAAGTCGGCGGCGGTCTGCGTCATTCCCGGTTTCTTCAATCTCGCCTACGTCGAGAACCGCGGATGCGCATGGGGGATGTTCCAGGGCAGCGTGTGGCCGCTTGCCGCGTTCGGGTTTGCCGCGCTCGCGTTTCTCGTCTGGAAGCGCAAGTCGGTGTTCCCCCCCGGCAAGACCGGCGCAATCTGCGAGGTTCTGCTGTATTCCGGGATAATCGGCAATCTGATCGACCGCGTTTTCCGCGGATACGTGATCGACTTTCTCGATTTCCACCTCGCCTCGCGCCATTTCCCGTGCTTCAATCTCGCCGACGCGTTCATCTCGGTCGCGGCGGCGTTGCTTATCGCATGTTCGTTCGCGAAGCGTACATCCTAGCGGGCCCCACCGCGAGCGGCAAAAGCGCGATCGCGGCGGCGCTGGCGAGAGAACTCGGCGCGTGGATACTCAGCGCCGATTCGATGCTCGTCTACCGGGGAATGGATATCGGCACCGCCAAACCGCCGGCCGAAGAGCGCGAAGAATTCCATATGGGCGGAATCGATATCGTCACCCCTGCGGAGGAATTCTCGTCCGGACGGTGGCTGCGCGCGGCGGCGGAGTGGGCCGGGAAAGTCCCGCGGGAAATCCCGATCGTCATCGTCGGCGGAACGGGGCTGTATTTTTCCGCGCTTCTTCGCGGACTGGACCGCAAGTGGAAGAATCCTCCGCCCGAATATCCCGTTCTCGAAGTCGCGCGCTCGACGGTGCGCTCGCGAATCGCCGAGCGGCTGGCGAAGATGTACGCCGACGGGCTGGAGGATGAAAAGCGCCGCTTGAAAGAGCTGTATCCGGTCTGGTCGCGCACGGCTGCGCTGGCGATCGGCTACCGCGAGGGCGACACGCCGGAGAAGGTTTTCACGCGCACCTGCCAGCTCGCCAAGCGGCAGGATACGTGGTTCCGCCATCAGGCGACTCCCATACGCGTCGAACCTTCCGTCGATGCGGTGCGCGAATGCTGGCGCACGCGCGGACCGTGGAAGGTCGTATTCGGCGATATCCGGGACTGACCGGCTACGGGTGAAAAACATACGAGGGCTATCCCGATTTTATATAAGGGCTTGCCGGGGTTCGCAAGGCGGCGAATGTTACAATCGGGTCTAAATGTAATATTCGCGAATGGTCGAGCGATGAAAAGCGCGGATGCATTTTCGTGTGAAAAGAACAATGTGTAGGGTTTGTGTGCCGGCGATGCCGGACCAGGACCCTGTAATGGCGGTTTTCGAGTGCAACCATCCACT
>JAGDAE010000037.1 GCA_017959645.1 Kiritimatiellia bacterium | reverse complement strand
CGCGGCGCGGATTTTTCGCCGCGAGGGAGTCGTCGCGGGGAACTTCTTCCTCATTTCGCCGTAGTCCACCATGTCACGATATCCTTTCGATGATCAGGGATTTCTTCACGACCGGACCGGAAACGATCGAGAACGCCTTGAGCAGTTCGGCCGCGTTGCGCTCGAGCCCGTCCGGTTCGCTCGAGCTTTCAAGCGTGGCGAGCGCGGAGCCGGTGGAGACCTTGTCGCCGATTCTCGCCGCCAGCTTCACGCCGGCGAGCGGATCGATGCGGTCGCCCGCCTTCTCGCGTCCCGCCCCGAGCCGGAAGGCGACCCTGGCCACCTTCTCGGCGTCGATGTCTTCGACGTAGCCGGATTTCGGCGCCTGGATGCAGAACTTGAACGTCGGCTTCTCGAGCAGTCGCGCGAACCGGTCGAGATCGCCGCCCTGGGCCGCCACCATCGCCTTGAATTTCGCAAGCGCCGAGCCGTCGGCGAGTTTTTCCGCACACATCTCCCGCGCGTCGTCGAGAGAAATCCCCTTCGTCAGCGACACCATGAGCGCGGCGAACTCGACCGAAAGGTCGCGTATGTCCTCTAGCCCCTTGTCGGCGCGCGAGAGTATGTCGAGCGATTCCTTCACCTCGTTCGCATTGCCGACTGCGTAGCCGAGCGGCGAATCCATGTCGGTCACCAGCGCCGCCGATTTGCGTCCCGACAGCTGCGCCGCCTTGACCATCGCCGTAGCCAGCTCGACCGCCGACTCCTTCGTCTTCATGAAAGCGCCGCGCCCGGTCTTGACGTCGAAAACCAGCGTTCCCGAACCCTCGGCGAATTTCTTGGAGAGTATCGAACCTACGATAAGCGGTATCGACGTCACCGTGCCGGTTACATCGCGCAGAGCATAGAGCTTCTTGTCGGCCGGGCATATCTCGTCGGTCTGCAGCGCCAGAGACAGTCCCACCTCTTTCACGACGCTCTGAAAACGATCCAGCGGCAACGAGCAGGTCAGGCCCGGAATCGATTCGAGTTTGTCCGCCGTCCCCCCCGTGAGCCCGAGCCCGCGGCCGGTCAGTGAGGGGACGTTTATTCCGCAGGCGGCGGCGAGCGGCTGGATTATGAACGAAAGCTTGTCGCCGACGCCGCCGGTCGAATGCTTGTCGGCGGTCGGGAAATCCCACTTCAGCGAACGGCCAGAGTTCATCATCGCCTCGGTCAGGTCGGCGGTCTCGCGCTCGTTCATGCCGCGGCAGCATATCGCCATCGCCATCGCGCTCATCTGGTAGTCGGGTATCTCGCCTTTGGTGAACCCGTCTATGAACTCCCTTATCTCCGCGCTCCCGAGCGCATGCCCCTCGCGTTTTTTGTCCAGCAGCAGTTTGGCTATCATTGTCTTTTCCTCCAGTATGAAAGATATTCGATGTTGCCCATTTCCCTTCCGCGTATCGGCGACTCCTCCAGCCCGAGTAGCTCGAGCCCGAGCTCCGCCGAGGCGAAGCCGACGATTCTGTCGCGGGCCTCGAGGCGCAGTTTTTCGTCCCTGACAAGCCCTCCCGGGGCGTTGCCTTTCCCGACCTCGAACTGCGGTTTTATCAGCGCGACTATCTCGCCAGCGGCCGCGGTGGCCGCGCAGATCGGCGGCAGAATCAGCTCAAGCGAAATGAACGACACGTCGGTGACCGAGAGCTCCGGCGTGTCCGGCAGATCGCCGCGCGTCATGTATCTGGCGTTGAAATTCTCGCGCACCCATACGCGCGGATCGGTCCTCAGCGCATAGGCGAGCTGGTTGGTGCCGACGTCGACCGCCATGACCTTCTTCGCCCCGTGCTGGAGAAGGCAGTCGGTGAAGCCGCCGGTCGACGAGCCGACGTCGAGGCAGATTTTCCCCTCCGCCGAAAGCGAAGGGAACTTTTCGAACGCGCCCTCGAGCTTTTCGCCGCCTCTCGAGACGAATCTCGGCTGCGCGGCGAGCTCGATCTGCGCGTCGCCGGCGACTTGTCTGGACGGTTTGCGCTCGACCTGGCCGCCGACGCGGACCTTGCCCTCCATTATCAGCGCCTGCGCGAGGGTGCGGCTGGCGGCCAGCCCCCTGTCGACGAGCGCCATGTCGAGCCGCCCGCTCACTGCAGGAAATCCAGACCCCGTATCTCCGAGCGCGGAAAGGTGCGTTCGATTCCCATCTGTACCTCGATCACAACTCCGGCGTCGGTGTTCGACTTGAGCATCCCCCTGTACTTGCCGTGGTCGGTCGTTATCTCGACGTCGGGCGAAAAGATCCGCTTCATCTTCACGTTGACCGTCTCCGTCGACTTGCTCTCGACGTCAGGGTGCTTCACGACGTCGGCGTATCCGCGGCACTTGAGCTCGACCGTATGCTCGCCCTCGACCACGTTCTCGATCGCGAAAACGTCGCTGTTTTCCGCGCCCGGCTTCCCCTTCGTCGCGCCGAGGTTGCGGCCGTCGAAAAACACCTGCACACCCGGAGGGGAGGTTCTGATTTCGATTCTGCCCATAACGCTCTCGAGACGGAACTCCTCGCTGACGTCCGAGCCGTTGTCGACGGTTATGTTTTTGGTCAGATTACCGTATCCCTCGAGTTCCGCACGCACTTTGTACTTGCCGGGTTTGAGCCGGTCGAGGCGCACCGGGCTTTTCCCGGCCGGGTCGCCGTTCACGTAGAATCGCGCACCGTCGGGAACCGACGACAGCCGCAGCGAACCGGGCTGCCCGTTCATGCGTATGAACAGCGTCTGGCTCTCGCCCGCCGTCATCGAAAGCTCGCGCGTCTCGTCGTCGAACCCCGGCTTCGACAGCGTCACCGTGGCCCTGCCCTTCGGCACGTCCTTCACCTTGAGCGGAGTCTTCCCGCGCTGGATTCCGTTTATCGTGACCTGTGCGCCGGACGGATCGCTCGTTATGTCGAGCATGCCGGCGTCGACGATCAGATCGACGTGCTTTACGAGCGGCGTCCTGCCGTTGAACTTGACCTCGATGAACCGCTGCTGGTAGCCGGGCTTCTGCACCAGAAGGCGATAGGCGTCTTTGGCGTCCAGCGAGGTTATCAGCCGCGGCGTCATCCCGAGCGAGAGCCCGTCGAGCGAAATCTCGCACTCTTCCGGCTCGCTGGTGACGAGCAGCAGACCCTTGACCGGCTCGAGCGCGGCGTGCTTCTGCACGTACCCTCCCTCGCCCGTCACCGTGAAAGAATCGTCGTCGCCGTCGTAGTTGTCAAGCTCGTAGTGCACGGTGTGGAACCCCGGCGCGATGTCGTAGAGCGTCAGCGGCGTCGTCCCGCGCAGCCGCCCGTCGACGACGACTGACGCTCCGTCCGGCCTGCTGGAGAAATCACAGCGCGTGGGCTTCGTCTCGTCGGCGGCGAAGCACGAAATCGCAAGCACCAGCGCACCGGTTGCCGTCGCGGCAAATCTCATTGGCGGCCTCCTTTCGCCTTCTTCATGCGGTTCTCGACGTCGACGAGCTTGGCGTTGGCTTCGGCGTGGCGCTCGTCATCCTTGTCGGGGACCATTTCGCACAGAACCGCGAGCTCGGTCTTCGCGCTTTCCCAGTCACCAAGATTGATCGCCTTGTCCGCGATGAAGCGCTGCTCTTTGTAGCGGCGGGAGAGCTCCTCTTCGGCGGCGGCGAGCTTCTGCTTCAGCACGGAATACGCCGCCGGTTTGGGATTGACCGTGTCGAGATAGAAAATCGCCTCGCGGTACGCCCTGACCGCCGCCGAAAGGTTGCCGTATTCCACTTCGCGCTCTTCCCATTTGGCGTCTCCGACGGCCGCGCTGGCTTCGCACAGCTCGATAAGTTTCTCGCTCGTGTACTGTATCGCCCAGATGCCGAGCTCGTTGCGCGAAAAAGCCTCCAGCGCCTCGCGCACGGTTCTGAACGCGTCCGGCTCGAGCGTATTCTCCACGAGAATGTCGCGCACCTTGCCCGCGCTCACCGTCCTTATGCGCCAGCTCTTGAGTTCGCCGTCGTCGCCCGAGCCGCCGGAATAACTGTTTTCCAGCGCGTCGAACCCGCGCGTCTCGAAAATCTCGGCGATTCTCGCTTTCGCGCGATCCGAAAGCGCCGCTTTCTTGTCGACGTGGCGGTTCTGCTCCGGAACATCGTCGAACGCCACCCGCAGCTCGCCGTTCTCAATCGTCATTATGTAGCGGAAGATTCTCGTCGAATCGGCCTCCACTTTCTCGTAGACCAGCCGGTCGATTTCCGCGCGAGTCTTCTCCTCGACCGGACGAATGGCGCCGCCACCGCCGTCGCGCGGAACCAGCAGCACGGCCGCGATCGCCGCGGCCACCGCGATCGCCAGCGCCGCCCAGACGATGCTCGCGACCGGCGAGCGCTTCTTCGCCGGAGCCTGCGCGGCG
>JAGDAE010000036.1 GCA_017959645.1 Kiritimatiellia bacterium | reverse complement strand
TACGACGTTCCGTTCAGGGGCGCCGTGCCGTTCGCGGTGGAAGGCATGGCGTCGGGACGCCGATCGGGCGGCAGAAGGCGCGGGGCCTTCAGCATATCGTTCTCGAATTCGTTCAGGGTGGAGGCGAAGCCGGTGGCGATCGACGTGAAACCGCTTTCAAAAGACGGCCAGCCGGACGATTTCGCCGGCATCGTGTCGGACAGTCTGGCGTTTTCGGAACGCACCGATCTGAAGAGGGTAGAGACCAACGACGTGATCCAGATAACATACAGTCTCGACGCAACCGGATCCGTGCCCGCAGGATTCCGTCCGGAAGGCGTCGCTTTCGAGATGTCCAGAGAGGACGTGCGCGGCGGAGCGACGTCGGTCAAGTGGAGAAGGTATTTCGTCGCGGACGGAGAACGCAAGACGCCGAAGGTGTCGATTTCGTACTACGATCCGCAGACGAAGACGTACAAGCGAGCCGAAGCCGGAGGAAGCGATGTCGAATACAAATAGGATATTTCTTTCGCCGCCATACACCGGCGAGGCGGAACGGGCGGCGGTCGCCGCCGCGTTCGATTCCGGCTACGTCGCGCCGTGCGGTCCGCAGACGGACGAGTTCGAACGCCGGCTGGCGGAGCTGTCCGGGCGCAGATACGCGGTCGCGGTCTCGAGCGGAACCGCGGCGATCGATCTTTTGATGGACGAGTTCGGGATCGACTCTTCATGGACGGTGATCGCGCCGACGCTGACTTTCATCGCCACCGTCGGTCCCGCCTGGCACCGCGGCGCGAAACTCGCGTTCGTGGATTCGGACGCGACCGGCGGCATCGACGTCTCGCTGCTCGGCGAGGCGCTCGGCAAGACGCCGGGCAAGAAACTCGTCATCTCGGTCGATTTATACGGCAACTGCGCGGACTACGATGCGATAACCGCCCTTTGCCGCAGGCACGGCGCGGTCTACATCTCCGACAGCGCGGAGGCGGTCGGGGCGAAATACGGCGGAAGGCCGGCCGGTTCGGCCGGCGCGGCGGCGGTGTATTCTTTCAACGGCAACAAGATCATCACGACCTCGGGCGGCGGGGCGATACTCACCGACAGCCGCGCAATCGCCGAGCGCGCCCGCAAGCGTTCGCAGCAGAGCCGGGAGAAGAGAATCTGGTACGAGCATCGCGAAGTCGGCTACAACTACCGCCTGAGCAACATTCTGGCGGCGATAGGCCTGGCCCAGCTCGACCGTCTGCCGGAGATACTGAAGATACGCGCGAAGACCGCGGAGTGGTACGCGAAGCGCCTGCCGGTTCCGCTGCCGGCCGGCGGCAATCGCTGGCTGTCGGTCGCGTTTCTCGATTCGAGGCGCGCGCGCGACACGTTGCTGAAAAGGTTCGCAGAGGCGAACATCGAGGCGCGGCCGTTCTGGAAGCCGCTGCATCTGCAGCCAGTGTTCGCGGGCGCGGCGAGTTTCGGAACGGAGGTCGCCGAGTCGATGTTCGAGCGGGGGATATGCTTGCCGAGCGGAACCGGGATGACACAGGATGATTTCGGGCGCATTGAAAGATGCCTCGGGGAAAGGGAAGGATGAAAACCAGAGACGCCAGGCTCTCCGACGCGGAGAAGATATTCGCGCTCATACACCTCAACCGCGATCTACTGGTTCCCCGGTCGATGGGCAACATCGTCGAGAACATCGACCGCTTCATCATCGCCGAGAAGGACGGCGAGACGGTCGGCTGCGCGACGTTCCAGATACATCCCGAAATCGGCGACGCGCTGGCGGCGACCGTCGAAATCCAGTCGCTGGCTGTCCGCGCGCCGTACCGCAGGAGGGGAATCGGCCGGGCG
>JAGDAE010000035.1 GCA_017959645.1 Kiritimatiellia bacterium | reverse complement strand
GCTTCGCGATACGATCAAGGAGCAAAACAACCGGCCTCAAATATCGAAACTTGTCGCCAACCCATGTTAAACACCTCGCGAAAAAACCGTCGATCCACATTTCCCTTCTGCGATCGGCATTCGAATCCGGACAAACCTCATTCGGATGCTTTAGCGGAAACTCAATCCTGCCAGGCGTCGAAAATTGTTTTGCATAAAGATTGAATCCCTGTGTGTGAGTCGCCGCCAACGCGCCAATGCCAAGATTGACAACAAGACGTTCCTTGGGAACAATAGTCAAAAGATTGTTACAAAAAAATATGACCGACATTTGCACATCCCATGTATTGATCAAGCCGCTCGCTACGCCGGAAAACGATCGAAGACGCATCCGTTGTGAACATCGGCTCAACTCTGATTTTTTCAGAGCATCAGCATAAATGTCGCGATAGGATCGAACGTCAAGTTCATACTTCGACCACGCTCTGCGCCATGTTGCCCATCCCCAGATTGATATGTGACGGGAAAAATGATAACTGTCATTCGGATTGCTTTGATAGTTGAAATGATTGAAACCGCTTATCGAACCGACGCGGCCGTCGTCCCGATAACGATGAAGCAGTTCGGTAGCATATCGAAAAAATTGATCTACAGGGCGACAATCGTCCTCTAGGATTATACCCATCTCTTCGTTTTCGAAGAACCATGCGATGGCACTGCTTACGCCAAATTTACAACCGAGATTATGATTCCTAAAAAGCGTTCTTACCTCACATGGCCAGTCAACCATACCCACACATTTCCGCACTGCGGCGCAGAGTTCCGCCTCTCCTTCTCGGTGCTCGCGAGGTCCATCTGCAGCAATGTAAAGCCGTTTTGGCAGCGCAGACCTGACGGCATCAATCTGTCCTTTTATCAAATCCGGACGGTTGAAGCCGATCAGCAATACTGGCGCACACTCAAAAAAATCATTTTTCATGCTGTTATTTTACCATAATCGCATCAGAATATGGTAAAATATATGCATGAATTTTCTGCAAAAAGTCCGCAACCGGCTTGGCGAGTTCTGGTGGTACTCGGCGATGCTGTTCGTAGCCATGCGCTTCGGAGACGTCGTGAACGCTTTCATCGGACTCTACCTCGTGCCGAAGTACGTCGACCAGGCCGAACTCGGGGCCGTGCTTCCGCTTTTGCAGGTCTCGTCGTTTCTCGGCGTGCCGATAACAATCGCGGTATCGATCTTCAACCGCTATCTGCCGCGCTTCAAGGCCGAGGGCGAAGACGGACGGGTGAAATCGATGATACTCGCGTTCATACCGTCAATCGCCGGTCTCGTCGCCGTCTCGTCGCTGATCGCCGTCTTTCTGCTGCCGCACGTGTTCGAGCGCCTGCGCGTGGCTTCCGGTTCGCTCGGAATCCTGATGTTCGCGACCGGCGTTCTGACCACCACCGCGCCGGTTTTCATAAACGCCCTGCAGGGACTGAAGAAATTCAACGCCATCTCGCTTCTGCACGCCGCCGCCGCGCCGTTGCGGCTCGCCGTGATGGTCGTCGCCATGCCGTTTCGCGCGCTCTCGGGCTACATGCTCGGGCAGGCGTCGACGCCGCTGTTCCAGATCGCCGCGTCCTGCTTCGCATTGAGAAAATCGGTCTCGAAAAAAATCGAAACCGTCCCCTTCTGGCGCGGACGCGGCAGAGAATTCGTCCGCTTCTCGCTTCTGATCGCGGCATGGGTTCTTTCGACCAACCTCGCCTCGGTAGTGCAGACGGTGATAATACGCCAGCGGCTGAGCGAAGCCGAATCGGCCGCATACTACATGATCTCGCGCTTCGCGGAGCTGGCCGCCTACGCCGGCATGGCCGCCACCTTCATCATGGTTCCGCTCGCGGTCGAGGCCAGCGCGAAGGGAAAACGCTCGATCGGCCTGCTGTGGAAAAGCTGGCTTACGACTTTCGCGACCGGCGGAACGTGCACGGTTCTGCTCGCCGTCTTCGGCGGATGGCTATTTTCGATTCTGCCGATGTGGCGCCCCTACGCCGGATACGTCCCCGAAATGGCGCTGCTCTCTGCATATCTGACGGTATTCATCGCGACCACGAATTTCTGCAACTACGAATCGGCGGAAAACAGATTCGGATTTCTCTGGTACACGGTGCCGCTCAATCTCGCCCAGTGCGCGTTTCTCGTCTGCTTCACCGGCTACAGGTTTTTCGACGGCATCCTGCCCGCCGGCGCGGTGGATTGGATGGCCTCGCTCGACGTGGCGAATCTCCGCAATCTGATCTGCTCGCTGCTCGTCTTCGCATCCGTCCAGATGGTAATCCACTTCATCCGCGCGGCTGCCAGAATCAGTTCAGCGAAAAACTGAAGCTATTCCAGCGCGCCGCGCCGCTTTCAAAACGGAAACGGCGAATCGCCCCTACTTCAGCTCGACCGTGACTTTGAAGAACCGGTAGCCGGAAACGTCGTCCAGCTCCGTCCACGACTCGTCCGAAAGATCGGCCTTGCCCCATATGCGGTAGGATCGGAGCGCCTCTTCTTCGGGCGAAAGCTCCGGCGAATGGGTTACGAACGCGCCGTCACCCGCTCCCCGCCTTCCATGCCGGTGAACCATCCGGCGAAAACGTAGCCTTCCCGGACGGCGTCGGGCAGAACCCCGTACGCCTCCCCGACCGCATATGCGGCAAGCTCGACCGAAGAGGTTCCGTTCATCGCCGAGAAATACACAATGTTCGTTCCCTCGCAAGCTCCTTCCGGTATCGCGCCGAGTATGTTCACGATCTGCGTCGTGTAGTTCGTGATCGTAACCGAATCGCCCAAAACCGCGAATTGCGCCGTCAAAATCTCGTCCCCCGCAGTATGCGAAAGCGTATAGAGGCCCGGCGCAATCGGACGGATCCAATCGAAAGAACCCTCTTCGTACGCCGTGAACTGCGTATCGCCCGTATCGACCGTGCAACTTGCCGAACCGTTCCAGTCTGGCGAATAGCAGATCGTTTCGGCCTCGTCGGCGATACGCGCACCGTCGCGCGAATCCAGCGCGAACGGACCGGAAACCCCGGCATCGCAAACCATCGCGGCAAACGCCGCAAAAACAGCAACTATCGATCTTTTCATCATATCCATTTACCCCTCTTGGAGAATTGAAGAATTAAAGAATTGAAGAATTGAATGCGCTCGCTTCGCTCGCTATTGGGCTAACCCTTGGACAGGGCGAACAGACCGCCCGATGTAGCGGCCGTAGCCACTGTAGAGGTAGTAGTAGTAGTACGTGTCGTGGTAGCCCGAACTGAAGTTGAGGCCCCACGAGTAGTTGTCGCTTCTGTTGCTGTCCGGGCTCGGGACCGACGACCAGTAGTAGCCGTACGAACCGGAATTGTAGAGCGAAGTCCCGTAGCCGCTGCCGGCGGCGGGGAGGAAGATACTGTTGTCGGCATATGCACCACGACCGCGAACGACATAGCCGTTAACCCCGTTCAGCGTCGTCCATGCCCAATCGCAATTGTTGTGCAAATCGCTAATCTCTTGGTCGGTCGGCATGCGCCAATCGCCGCCGCATTTGACG
>JAGDAE010000034.1 GCA_017959645.1 Kiritimatiellia bacterium | reverse complement strand
GGTCGATACGCGAGCTCGAGGAGCTTTCGGGCGAGAAGGTAACCGATCTGCACAAGCATTTCGTCGACAAGATCGTAATCAAAAAGGACGGCAAGACCTACCACCGCACGCCCGAGGTTCTGGACTGCTGGTTCGAGTCCGGCTCGATGCCGTACGCCCAGCAGCATTACATGGGCGAGGGCGGTTTCGGCGACTACTTCCCGGCCGACTTCATCGCCGAGGGGCTCGACCAGACGCGCGGGTGGTTCTACACGCTGATGGTTCTCGGAACGTGCCTCTTCGACGAAAGCCCCTACAAGAACGTCATCGTCAACGGACTGGTGCTGGCCGAGGACGGCAAGAAGATGTCGAAGCGGCTGAAGAACTATCCGGACCCGGCGAAGATGCTCGACACGTACGGCGCGGACGCGATACGGCTCTACATGATCTATTCGCCGGTCGTCAGGGCGGAGTCGCTCAAGTTCTCGGAGAACGGCGTCAAGCAGCTGATGCGCGATTTGCTGATTCCGTGGTGGAACGCCTATTCGTTCTTCGTGACCTACGCTAACGTCGACGGGTTCCACGACGCGAACGTGGTCTATCCCGACAGCGGCAACGTGCTCGACCGCTGGATCGTCAGCTCGATGGAGACTCTGATCGCCGACGTGACCGCGGCGATGGACGCGTACGATCTGCAGAAATCGGTGAGGCCGTTCGTGAAGTTCGTCGAGGATCTGACCAACTGGTACATCCGCCGCTCGCGCCGGCGCTTCTGGAAGTCGACGAACGACGGCGACAAGCTCTGCGCGTACCGCACGCTGCGCTACGTGCTGGTTCAGCTCGCGAAGGTTGCCGCGCCGTTCACGCCTTTCATCGCCGAAGAGATATACGGCAACCTGAAGGGCGCGGACGACCCCGAGTCGGTGCATCTTTGCGATTTTCCGCGCGCCAACGACGCCGCGCGGGCGCCGGAGCTGGAGAAGGCGATGGCCGAGGTGCAGACGGTGGTCGAGCTCGGGCGGCGGCTGAGGGCCGAGGGCAACCTCAAGGTGCGCCAGCCGCTCTCGGCGATAAGAATCGCCGGCGCGACGATCGCCGGCCTCGACGATCTCGTCACCGACGAGCTGAACATAAAGAAGGTGGAGCTGATCGCCGACGAGACCGAGCTTTGCGACATAAGCTACAAGGCCAATTTCAAGACGCTCGGGCGCAAGTGCGGTCCGCGCATGAAAGAGGTCGCCGCCGCGATCGCTTCGGGCAGGCTCGAGATCGAGGGAATCGAGCTCGGCGAAGAGGATGTGATCGTCACGCGCACGCCGAAAGACGGTCTCGCCGTCGCGTCGGAGGGCGCGGTCGTGGTCGGGATCGAGACGACGCTTACGCCGGCTCTGGTGGCCGAGGGTCTGGCGCGCGAGTTCGTGAGCCACGTGCAGGCGATGCGCAAAGAGGCCGATTTCGAGGTCGTGCAGCGCATCAAGGTCGCCGTCGCCTGCGACGCCGAAACGAGATCGGCGCTCGAGGCGCATCTCGAATACGTCAAAAACGAGATTCTCGCGCTCGAGATTTCGTTCGCCGAAGGCTCCGGAGACGTCGACCTGAACGGACACATGGCCGCAATCTCCGTGGACAAGGCGTGAGCGGGCGAAGGAAGAAACGCACGAAAGGGGCGAGGAAATGAGAAAACTACCGTTCGACAAGGCGTGGATAGGAGCGACGGCCGCGAAATGGCCGACGCCTTTCCACGTGTACGACGCCGAGGCGATCCGCGAGAACGCCAGACGGCTGAAGAAGGCGTTCAAGTGGAACGACGGCTTCAGGGAATATTTCGCGGTCAAGGCGACGCCGAACCCGCACATCCTGAAGCTGCTCGCCGAATCTGGCTTCGGCGCCGACTGTTCGTCGATGGCAGAGCTGGTGCTCGCCGAAAAGACCGGAATCACGGGCGAAAGCATAATGTTCACCTCGAACGACACGCCGGCCGAAGAGTTCGCCAAGGCGTACGCGCTCGGGGCGACGATCAACCTCGACGACATAACCCACTGGGATTTCCTCGTCGAGACGCTCGGGGGCAAAACGCCGGAACTGATGTGCTGCCGGTACAACCCCGGCCCGCTCAAGGGCGGCAATTCCATCATCGGCAAGCCGGAAGAGGCGAAATACGGCTTCACCCGCGAGCAGCTTTTCGAGTGCTACGCGAAGATGAAGGCGGCGGGGGTGCGGCGGTTCGGAATCCACACCATGGTCGCGTCGAACGAACTCGACCCCGACTACATCGTCGACACCGCGAAAATGCTCTTCGCGCTCGTCGGCGAACTGCACGAAAAGCTCGGGATCGATTTCGAATTCGCCAACATCGGCGGGGGAATCGGAATACCGTACCGTCCCGACCAGAAGGCGATGGATCTCGAATACGTCGGCGAAGGCATACGGCGCGCGTACGCGGAGATGGTGGCGGGGCGCGGACTCAAGCCGCTCAAGCTGTACATGGAGTGCGGGCGCTGCATCACCGGTCCCTGCGGCTATCTGGTCGCGAAGGTGCGCCACATAAAATCGACCTACCGCCTCTACGCGGGGCTGGACGCGTGCATGTCGAATCTGATGCGTCCGGCGCTCTACGGCGCGTACCACGAGATTGTGGTTCCGGGCAAGGAGAATTCGGGCGAGACGTCGGTGTACGACGTGACCGGTTCGCTTTGCGAGAACAACGACAAGTTCGCGATACAGCGGCTTCTGCCGGTTCTCGAGCGC
This sequence comes from Kiritimatiellia bacterium, assembly GCA_017959645.1. Lineage (GTDB taxonomy): Bacteria > Verrucomicrobiota > Kiritimatiellia > RFP12 > UBA1067 > UBA1067. The sequence continues at coordinate 687 of JAGDAE010000034.1, read as the reverse complement.
GGCGACTACGTCGTCATCTGCGACGCCGGCGCGCACGGGCACGCGATGGGCTTTCAGTACAACGGCAAGCTGCGCAGCGCCGAGCTGCTGCTCGAGAAGGGCGGCAAGGTGCGCGAGATACGCCGCGCCGAGACGCTCGACGACTATTTCGCCACGCTCGACTTCTCGTCGCTCTGAACGCCGGATGGATGATGTTTCTTGCGCGCAGGCGGCGCGAAATATGGTATAATACGCGGAAATGGCCGATAGTGTACAGACTGCCGCGTTCGTCGGCGGAGAGCTGCGGACGCTGAGCGGGGGCGAGACGTCGCGAGAGGCGGCGCTCGCGCTGCCGCTTTCGCGGCTGGTGGCGAAAATGGTGCGCATTCCGTCCGCGAACCGCGACGATCCGGTCGCGTTCGCGGCGCCGGTTCTGCAGGCGCTTTCTCCGTATCCCGACGAACCGCTGACGGTCTCGTGCGAGGCGGCGGGAGAGACCGCCGACGGCTGCACGGCGATCGCGGCGGCGCTGCCCGAAAGCTCCGCCGACGACATCGCGTCCGCGCTCGACGCTGCGAAGCTGAACGTCACGCGCATCGACGCTTTGGCGTTCGGGATCTTGCGCAGGCTGTGGAAGGATATCGGCGCGGGGCGCGCGGGGCGCCGGCTGCTGGCGGTCGGCGAAACCGACGACGTGGCGCTGATCGT
>JAGDAE010000033.1 GCA_017959645.1 Kiritimatiellia bacterium | reverse complement strand
TGTTCGCGGCCAATCCAGACGGCGTGGGTCTGGGCAATTCCGGCGCCGTCGCTTCGGCGTTTCTTCTGCGGGACATCCCGGAAATACGAACCAGGGTAAGCTCTCATATCACGCTTCTCGCGGAGTCCGGATGGCTTGCCGGATGGGCGTGGTTCGCTTTCATCGGCATGGCGCTGGCCGGCATCGCGTCGAGTCCGCGAACCGGGATAGCGTTTGCGGGACTTGTCGTGTCGGCGTGTTCCTCGACCGTTTTCGATTGGCCGGTGCTCTTCGATTTTGCGGATCAAGGCGGCTTGGGGATGACAATTGGGTTTTGTCTTGGATGATGTTCGCAATGTTCGCCGCGTCCGGGATTTCGCTGATTCGCCACATGTGCAGTCTGCCGTATCACTGCCGTTTCGGCGGGCGCGCCGCCGGTTTGGTGGGTAGAGGACGATACGATGCAGATCGATTCGTTCGAAGATATTTCGCCGGAATTCAGAAACCCGCTCTATACCGATTCCATACGGTGAATGTGGCAGGCACGATAGTGCAATGCGAATTTCCTTCCTTGGCGTCTTTCCACCAACACGACACAACTTCCGCCAAATATGATATAATACGCGCCAAATGCCTTTGTTTGTTCCGAGAGACCGAAAATCGCTGTTCCGCCAGTTTCTGGCGGGGATGTACGACGCAGTTGTCATAACCGACCACGCCGGCTACGTGATCGAGACGAACCATCGCGTCCGGGAGTTTTTCGGATATTCGATCGACGAGCTGCTGGATCGTCCGGTATCGGTGCTGCTGCCGGGGCTTACGCCGGAGATTGTGAAGCGTCTGCGTTCGAGTATGGACGACGACCGCCACGTGATAATCGATACGGCCGGGCTGGCCAAAGAAGGCGGCCGGTTCGCCTGCGAGGTGGCGGTAACCGGTATCGATCTGCTCCGGGCGGACGACATGGTGTTCACGATCCGCAACGTCGAGCGCCGCCGCAAGACGAACGAGATGCTGCGCGCGAAGGAGGCGGCGTTCAAGATTTCGCATTCGATCCTTTTCACATGCCTGCCGGACGGTACGCTCTCAGGCGCCAACCGCGCGTTTGCGGCGGAGTTTGGTTTCGGCGGCGACGGAACTGAGATACGCCGGTTCGACGATGCGTTTCCGGGTTTCCGGGACGAATTCGCCCGCGCGGCCGTCGGCGAGGAGGTTTCGGCCGAGAAGGATGGTTTCGAATTGCGGCTTTCGCCGGTAAGGACGGGACGGCGGATAAGGTGTGTTGCGGGAAGCGTGAGGAAGACATGCGCGTAGGACGCGACGATCCGAAGACGTTGCAGGATTTCCTCGCCCGCAAGCTGTCGCTTTCCCGGCGCGGCGCGAAGGATATCGTCGACAGCCGCCGGGTGTGGGTCAACCGCAAGTGCGTGTGGATGGCGCGGTATGCGCTTGAGACCGGCGACATCGTGGACGTCTCCGCCGAGATTCCGAAGGCGCCGAAAAAATTCCATATTCGCGTACTGTGGTCGGACGGCGACTACATGGTGGTCGACAAGCCGGCGGGGATTGTAAGCTGCGGCGACGCGAAATCGGTCGAAGCGATGCTGCGCGAGCAGGAGGGGATGCCGGGACTGGAAGCGGTGCACCGTCTCGACCGCGACACGACCGGGTGCCTGATGTTCGCGAAAAACCACGCGGCGCTCGAGGCCGCGATCGGGGTGTTCAAGGCGCGCAAAGTGTCGAAAATCTACCACGCGGTCGCTGTCGGCCGGTTCAAGTTCGCCCACCAGACCGTCGACGCTCCGCTCGATGGACAGGACGCGGTATCGAATATAACCCGCGAGGCGGTAGGCGACGAAGCGAGTTTTCTCAAAATCAGGATCGAGACCGGGCGGACGAACCAGATACGGCGGCATCTGGCGTCTATACGCTTTCCGGTGGTCGGCGATCGCGTGTTCGGGCTGAAAAACGCGCGCGACCCGCGATTCCTGCGAGTTCCGCGGCAGATGCTGCACGCCTCGTCGCTCGCGCTGCCCGATCCGCAGCATCCGAAGCAGGAGATCAAGGTGCATTCCCCGCTTCCCGCCGATTTCCGCGCGGCGCTTAAACTGTTCGGCATGGGGAAAGGAAGGACAAGAAAATGACCAATACGGTGGTTACTGCGCTCGAGACGGTCGCAAACGCACCCGAAGCCGCCCAGACCGCGAGCGTGGCTTCAAGCGTCGAGGCGACCAGTGGCTGGCTTTCGGCCCTGACGGGAATCGTGGACAAGGTCGACGGCTACATATGGGGGGGGCCGCTGATAGGCGGCATCCTCGCGACCGGAATACTGCTTACCTGCATCCTGAGATTCCGCCATCTGTTCAACCTCAAAAACGCTTTCCGGTACATGTTCCGCACCGAAGAAGGCACGAGCGGAGAGGTTTCGGCGTTCGGCGCGCTTTGCACCGCGCTTTCGGCGACGATAGGCACCGGCAACATCGTCGGCGTCGCGACCGCAATCGGCTACGGCGGCCCAGGGGCGCTGTTCTGGATGGAGGTTGCGGCGTTCTTCGGCATGGCGACGAAATACGCCGAGGGGCTGCTTGCGGTCAAATACCGCGAGATAACGCCGGACGGCAGGGTTCTCGGCGGTCCGTTCTACTACATAGAGAAGGGGCTCGGGAAGAACTGGAAGTGGCTGGCGGCGATGTTCGCGTTCTTCGGGGTCGCGGCCGGCGTGCTCGGGATCGGCACGATCACCCAGGTGCACGGCATAACCTCGGCCGCCCAGCGCTTTTTCGATCCGGCGTTCGATCCCGGCAATCTTGAAACCGGAGTGCGCATGTTCGGAACGACGTATTCCCTGCCGGTCGTGGTCGCCGGCGCGCTGGTGGCCGCCACGACCGCGCTGGTGGTGATCGGCGGTCTCAAGCGCATCGCCGCGGTCTCCACGGTGATCGTTCCGTTCATGGCGGTGTTCTACATCGCGATCTGCGCGTTCATTTTGCTGGGCAACATCTCGAAGATAACGGCGGCGATCGAACTGATCGTGCGTGCGGCGTTCAATCCGTCGGCGTTCACCGGGGGCGTGGTGGGAACGATTTTCATCGCGATCCAAAAGGGGGTCGCGCGCGGAATCTTCTCGAACGAAGCCGGGCTCGGTTCCGCCCCGATCGCGGCGGCGGCGGCGAAAACGAACGAGCCGGCGCGGCAGGGGCTCGTCTGCATGACCGGGACGTTCATCGACACGATAGTCGTTTGCTCGATGACGGGGCTGGCGATCGTCGTCACCGGCGCGTGGGAGCCGTCGCTCGGGCTCAAGGGCGTCGACATAACGATCGACGCGTTCCAGCGCGGCCTCGCGTTTCTCGGCGACGGTTCCGCCGGAGTTGCAAGCGGATTTCTCATGACCGCGCTCACTTTCTTCGCGTTCACGACCATTCTCGGCTGGAACTACTATTCCGAAAAATGTCTCGAGTATCTCGTCGGGGTCGAGCGCCAAGGTATCGTCAAGGCGTACCGTCTCGTCTACGTTCTCATGGTGGCGACCGGGCCGTATCTCACCGTGTCGGTCGTATGGGGGGTCGCGGACGTGATGAATGGGCTCATGGCGTTTCCGAACCTGATCGCGCTCGTGTTGCTTTCGCCGGTCGTCTGGAAAACGACAAAGGATTATCTCGACCGGCGCGATGCCGGCGCAACCGCAGGGTGACGGACGATGGCGTCGCGGTCCAGATCGCCGGCGGAGTTCATAGACGACCCCGACTGGGCCGGATTCCTGCCCGAGACGCACGAAGCGGCGCGCAGACGCCATCTGCCGTCGCACGAGGACTGCGCCAAACTCGACGTCGAGAAGACGGCATGGCATCTGCGCGCCGGCGGTACGCTTGGAGCCATGCCCGGCTACGAAGAGCGGCAGGGCCAGCTCGACATGCTCGGCGCGATCGCCAACGCCTACAACAGCCGCTCGCATCTCATGATCGAAGCAGGCACCGGGGTGGGAAAGTCGCTGGCGTACCTCGTGCCGTCGATACTCTGGGCGTTCGTCAACGACACCCCGGTGGTCGTGTCCACGGCGACGCGAAATCTGCAGAGCCAGCTTGTGACGTCGGACATCCCCCGTGCGCTCGCAATACTGGGGCCTGATGCGGCGAAGTTCCAGGTTGCGCTGCTCAAGGGACGCGCGAACTATCTCTGCCTGCGCGAGGTGTCGGAGTTTTTCGCCTCCGGTTACTGGACGATGTCGCCGGAAGAGCAGGCGGAGATGCCTAAGTTCATCCGTTGGATAGAAACGACAGCAGATGGCGATCTCGACGGCTACGACGGGGCTCTGAAGGGGATGCTGTCGTGTCCGGGGGAGGAATGCGGCGGCAGGAGATGCCAGTACCATTCGCGCTGCTTCGTGTACCGGGCGCGCAAGAACGCAGCTTCCGCGCATCTCATAGTCGTCAACCACGCGTTGGTTCTCGCCGAGGCGTCGAGTCCCGGCGCGGCGATCCTGCCGGCGTATTCGCGGCTTGTCCTCGACGAGGCGCACAATCTCGAGGATATCGCGACGAAGTATTTCTCGTACGAGTTCTCCATGCCGGCGCTCGCCCGGATCATGAACCGTCTTGCGCGCAAAGGGCGCGGAAAGCGGACCCGTCCCGGCGGGGTTCTCTCGGCGGTTGACCGCCAGCTCCAGAAAGGGTTGCTTGCCGGCAATCCGTCGGGCGAGACGGCAAGGCGGATATCCCTGGCGATAACTTCACAGACCGTGCGGCTGGCCAACGCCGCCGACGCGGTGCTCAAATGCGTGGAGAGCGAACTTTTCGAAGGGCGCAAACGCGATGTTGTCCGCTACCGCAAGGCGCCGGACACGCTCGATCTGCAGTCGCGGATGGACGACGAGATCGTGAAGACCGTCAATCTTCTGCGGGATCTGCGCGATACGCTCGACGGAGCGACGCCGGAGGGGGAAATCAATTTCTTCTCCGATCTCACCGCCCAGCTGAATGGCATCGCCGACAGTTTCATAGGATTCGCGAACGAGGCGAATTTCGTTCTGCGCGCCGAACGCGACACCCACGCATACTGGGCGGAATTCGTGCGCGCGGAAAAGCGGCACGCGTATCTTCGTCTGGTCGGCGCTCCGCTTTCTGTCGCCGGCGACTTGAAGAAGTACGTCTACGATCTGAAAGATTCAGTCATCCTCTCTTCGGCGACGCTCAGGGTAGGCAACGATTTCAGATACATGGCCGCCAGGCTTGGATGCTCCGAACGCTTCGAAGCGCTTGCGGCCGCCAGCCCATTCGACTATTTTCGCCAGTCGCTGACGCTGGCGGCGGATTTTCTGCCTGATCCCGGCGACGGCGGATACGTCGGCAAGCTGGCGCAGTTGCTGAAGGATCTGGCCGCCGGCGGACGCACGCTGGTGCTGTTCACCAGCTACGAGATGATGCGCGCGGCGGCGGACGCGCTCGCCGGGAAGCTGCCCGGACTGCTCGTGCAGGGAGAAGGGCTGTCGCGCGAAGCGATGACGGCGGCGCTCAAAAGATCCCCTGCCGACACTGTGGTTTTCGGTGCACAGAGTTTCTGGGAGGGGGTCGATGTCGCCGGGGACGCGCTGGAGCGCGTGGTTATAACGCGGCTGCCGTTCGCCCAGGTCGGCGACCCGATCGTCGAGGCGAGGTCGGAGAAGGTCGACCGTGAGGGCGGCAGCTCCTTCCGCGACTACGTGCTGCCGGAGGCGGTTATCAAGTTCCGTCAGGGGTTTGGGCGGCTCATACGCTCCAAACGCGATCGCGGGGTCGTCATCGTGACCGATCCGCGGCTCGTTACGAAGAACTACGGCGCGGTGTTCCGCCGTTCGATTCCGGCGTCGGTGCACACCGTAACGACCGCCGAAGAGCTTCTCGGCCGCATCGCAGGATTCATGGCGTGAAGGCGCAATTTTCCGTTTTTGTCCCGCGATGATTGAACTCCGCGGAAAATAAGAGTATAATACTCGTCCATAAATCGCTTTAGAAGCGCAAGTTCACACAAAAGGAAACTGAAATGGCAAAGAAGATAATGGTTGACGGCAATACCGCCGCAGCTCAAATCGCTTTCGCGTGCTCGGAAGTGGCCGCGATCTATCCGATCACGCCGTCCTCGCCGATGGCCGAGACGTGCGACGAGCTCGCCTCCATGTGCAAGACGAACATCTGGGGATCGATTCCGTCGATCGTGGAGATGGAGTCCGAGGGCGGCGCCGCCGGCGCTGTGCACGGTTCGCTGACCACCGGCTCGCTCACGACGACGTTTACGGCGTCGCAGGGCCTTTTGCTGATGATCCCCAACATGTACAAGATCGCCGGCGAGCTCGCCCCGACCGTGTTTCACGTCTCCGCCCGTTCGCTCGCGTCGAATTCACTTTGCATCTTCGGCGACCAGGGCGACGTGATGGCGTGCCGCCAGACCGGTTTCGCGATGCTCGCCTCGAACAGCGTCCAGGAGGCGCACGACATGGCGATGGTCGCCCATGCGGCGAC
>JAGDAE010000032.1 GCA_017959645.1 Kiritimatiellia bacterium | reverse complement strand
GAATATCTCGCGAAAAACGGCGTGCCGGGCATCTACGGCGTCGATACACGCGCGCTCACGCTGCACATCAGGAAACACGGCAACCGTAAAGCGTATCTTTGCGCCGACGGCCGGGCGAGCGAAGAGGAAGCCGTCGCCAAAGCCCGCGACTGGGAAGGCCTCGACGGACAGGACTACGCCGCCAAGGTCACGTGCGCGGAGCCTTACGTCTTTTCCGGGGCGGGGCCGGTGAAAAGCCATGTCGTGTGCTGCGACTTCGGCGTGAAGACGAACATACTGCGCTCGCTGGCCGAATGGGCCCGCGTCACGGTCGTTCCGGCCAAGACCACGGCGGAAGAGATACTGGCGATGAGCCCGGACGGGGTTTTCCTTTCCAACGGCCCGGCAGATCCCGCCGCCGTCGGCTACGCAATCGAGACGGTGAAAACGCTGCTCGGCAAAGTGCCGCTGATGGGGATATGCCTCGGCCACCAGCTGCTCTCGCTCGCATGCGGCGCCAAGACGGCACGGCTCAAATTCGGACATCACGGCTGCAACCATCCGGTAAAAAACCTACTCACCGGCAAGGTCGAGATAACGAGCCAGAACCACAATTTCGCGGTCGTCGCCGATTCGCTGCCGGACTGTCTGGAGGTCACGCACGAAAATCTCAACGACGGCACGATCGAAGGCGTGCGGCACCGGACGCTTCCCGCATTCTCGATACAGTACCATCCGGAATCCTGCCCGGGGCCGCACGATTCCGGCTACCTTTTCAGACAGTTCATGGAGGCGGTTTCGAAATGAAGAAACGGGTCAAATACGTATTCATCACCGGCGGCGTGGTAAGTTCGCTCGGCAAGGGTGTCACGAGCGCCTCGCTCGCGCTTCTGCTGAAAAGCCGCGGCTACACGGTGTTCATGCAGAAACTCGACCCGTACCTGAACGTCGACCCCGGCACGATGTCGCCCTACCAGCACGGCGAAGTGTTCGTCACCGACGACGGAGCAGAGACCGATCTCGACCTCGGCCACTACGAACGTTTCGCCGGCGTCACCTGCACGAAGGCGAGCAACTTCACATCGGGGCGCATATATTCCGCCGTCCTCGCGCGCGAACGCGCCGGCGGGTATCTCGGCGGCACGGTGCAGGTCGTTCCGCACATAACGGACGAGATCAAAGCGGCGATCCGCTCGGCGGCGGAATCGGGCTGCGACACCGTGCTGTGCGAAATAGGCGGCGTTTCGGGAGACATCGAATCGCTTCCCTTCCTCGAGGCGGCGAGACAGTTCCGGTTCGAGAACGGCGAAGAAAACACCTGCTTCGTGCATCTGACGCTCGTCCCGTACCTCAAGGCAGCGGGCGAGCTCAAAACCAAGCCGTCGCAGCACTCGGTGGGCATGCTGCGCAACATCGGCATCATCCCCGACATCCTCGTATGCCGCACCGAGATGCCGATTCCCGAAGAGCACAAGCAGAAGCTCGCCCTCTTCTGCAACGTGAAGCGCGAGTGCGTGATCGAAGAGCAGGACGTAACCGGTTCCGTCTACGCCGTGCCACGCGAACTGCGCAGACAAGGTCTCGACGAACAGGTGCTGCGCAAGCTCGGACTCGACATCCGTCCGGTAAGACACACGGTGTGGGATACGCTCGTAAAGAAGGCCACGCAGCCGAAAAAACGCTGCCGCATCGCGCTTATTGGCAAGTACATCGCGATCCGCGACGCCTACAAATCGATATACGAGGCGCTGCAGCACGCCGGCATGGCGAACGACTGCAAGGTCGAAGTGGCGCCGATAGAGGCGGAAGAGCTCGCGGAGCGGAAAAACTCCGGAAACGCGAAAAACGGAAAACGCGCGCCCGCCGGCACATGCGGAGAAAAGCTGAAAGACGTCGACGGTATACTCGTGCCGGGCGGCTTCGGTTCGCGGGGAGTGGAAGGCAAGATCGCGGCGATACGGCATGCGCGCGAACACAAGATACCATTCCTCGGAATATGTCTCGGCATGCAATGCACCGTCATCGAATACGCGCGCGACGTCCTCGGATGGAAAGACGCCAACTCCACCGAATTCGACGCCGGCACGACGCATCCCGTCATCGACCTCATGGAAGAACAGCGCGGGATCGTGCAGAAAGGCGGCACCATGCGTCTGGGCGCATATCCGTGCGTACTGAAAAAAGGGACGCTGGCGGCGCGCACGTACGGGAAAACCGCGATTTCCGAACGCCACCGCCACCGCTACGAACTGGCGTACGGAAGCGAGACGCGCAGAAAACTGGAGGAGGCCGGACTTGCGACAAGCGGCGTTTCGCCGAACGGACGGCTCGTCGAGACCGTCGAACTCGCCGGACATCCGTACTTCGTAGCCTGCCAGTTCCATCCCGAATTCAAATCACGCCCGGCCGCGCCCCATCCGCTTTTCGTCGGCCTCGTGGCCGCCGCCTTGAATCGCTCTCGCACACGCCGCTGACAAGCGAATCCATCATCCGGCCCTCCGGCAAAAAATCCACCAGTTCGCTTTTGCGCGCAATCCGCCAACCACGAAAGCGCGTTGACTTCTGTGAGCGAATCGTGGTATAATTGTCTGCAAAGGGTTCACCATGGAAATCGGCTATTTCGTATCCGCATCGGCAATTCTGACCATCATCGCAACCACAACCGTCCTCGCGGATTCGCCACACGGCGAGTCCGGCGCAATAGTCATCACCACCCGCGAACAGCTCGCCGCCATAGCGGACGCCCAATCCGGCTCCTATGCTCTCGGCGCGGACATCGACCTTGGCGGGGCGGACTGGACGCCCATCGGCAACAATTCGGCGCCGTTCACCGGCTCGCTCCACGGCAACGGCTACGCCATCCGCAACCTCTGCTGCACGAACAGCCTGTCGGGCAGCGACTATCGCGGGCTCTTCGGCTGCGTGAGCAATGCGACGATCGAAAGCGTCTCCGTTTCGGGGACGGTCGCGGGCAAGCAGTACGTCGGTGGTCTCGTTGG
>JAGDAE010000306.1 GCA_017959645.1 Kiritimatiellia bacterium | reverse complement strand
TCCGCACCTGCGTTTCAACCTCGACCGCGTGAAGGCCGAGATGTTCAAAGTTCCGGTTGCGACCGTCTACTCGACCTTGCAGAACTACCTCGGATCGCGCTACGTCAACGACGTCAACCTCGGAACGCAGGTCAACCGCGTCACGGTGCAGGCCGATTGGGAAGGCCGCGCCACCCCCGAGGCAGTCGCGCGGCTCTACGTCAGAAGCGAGACCGGCGCGATGGTGCAGATCGGCTCGCTCGGCGACATCACCCGCGAACTCGGACCGCGCACGGTCTATACGCGCGACAAGTATGTCTCGAGCGGCATAACCGTGATGCCGCTGCCCGGCGTCGCGTCCGGAAAAGTCATGAACGATTTGAGGAAGGTCTTCAAGGAGATCCTCCCCGACGACTACGGATACGACTGGGCGGCGCTGTCTTTCCAGGAGGCACGCAACGAAGGCGGAGCCGCGCCGCTAATCGCGCTCGCGATCCTCTTCGGCTACCTCTTCCTCGTCGCGCAGTACGAGTCGTGGACGATTCCGCTGCCGGTGATGCTCTCGATCTTCGTCGCCGTGTTCGGGGCGTTGTGCGGACTGAAGTGGTTCGGCATATTCATGACCGGTTCGCCGTATCCGCTCTCTATCTACGCGCAGCTCGGGCTCGTGCTTCTCGTCGGCCTCGCCTCGAAGAACGCGATTCTCATCGTCGAGTTCGCGAAGGACAAGCGCGAGAACGAGGGCTATTCTATCGCGGACGCCGCGGGCGCGGCGGCGGGCGAGCGCCTGCGCGCGCTCTTGATGACCGCGCTCACGACGCTTCTGGGCACGCTTCCGATGATGATCGCAACGGGCGCCGGCGCGGCCAGCCGCAACCACCTCGGAACGACCGAGTTCTGGGGAATGTTCGCCTCGGTCTCGTTCGGAATACTCCTGGTGCCCGGACTCTACGCGCTGTTCCAGACGTGGCGCGAACATGTGAAGCGCGTTTTCGCGTACGTATCGACATTGGCGCTCCGTCGCCGCCAGCTCAAGGACAGGAAATCGAAATGAAGAAAATCACGCTTGCCGCCGCCATCCTCGCCGCCGGCTGTTCGCATCTGCCGTCTGTCGGGCCGGACTACAGCGAACCCGACGCCGAAATGGAGCGCTTCGCCGCCCCCGACGCGGGAATGCCGACCGCCGACCGTACCGCCACCGGCGAATGGAAGATCGCCGACGCCGGCGCCGACAGCCGCGCCGAAATTTCGCCGGATGAAATCAAACGCTGGTGGGAGCGCTTCGACGACGCTGTTCTCGACTCGCTCGTCGACGGCGCGGTATCCAACAACCTTTCGTTCCTGATGGCGCAGAAGCGGCTCGAGACCTCGCGTTGGATGCTGTTCGGAACGTATGCGGCGTTCCTGCCGAGAATCGACGGCTCGGCGTTCGCGCAGCAGACCGAGAAGGGCGAAAACACTTCCGCCATGTGGGGGACCGGAAGAACCCTCCACCGCGACATCTTCTCGGCCGGATTCGACGCCACGTGGGAAATCGACATATTCGGCGGCAGCCGGCGCGAGACCGAAGCGGCACGGGCAGAGGCCGAGGCGGCGGCGTGGAATCTCGCAGACGCGTGGGTCACGCTTTCTTCCGAGGTCGGGCGCGAATACATAATGCTCCGCACGACCCAGCAGCGTATCGCCGTCGCGCGAACCAACCTCGTGCTGCAGACCGAGACGTACGAGATCCTCAAATCGCGTTTCGATTCCGGAATCGGCGACGAGCTGGCGGTCAGCCAGTCGAAGTACGTCGTCGACCAGACGCTCGCGCGCATACCGACGCTGCTCGCGCAGGAGGAACAGCTCAAGAACGCGCTGGCCGTGCTCGTCGGCGAAACTCCGGGCGCGCTCCACGAAACCCTCGCCGCGTGTCCGGCGCGCGATTGGCTGACGGAACCGGCGAAACTCTCGGAAATCCCGCTGGATGCGGTACGCACGCGTCCGGACGTAAGAGCCGCCGAACGCCGCCTCGCCGCACAGGTCGCGAGAATCGGCATCGCCAAATCCATGTGGTTCCCGCGATTCTTCGTGAACGGTTCGCTCGGACTCGAATCCGTCAAGCTCTCCAAATTCGTCAGCAGAGACTCCTTCTACGGGGCGATCGGCCCTTCGGTGAGCTGGCCGATCTTCCAGGGCGGCGCCGTCTATGCGAGCGTGAAGGCGGAGGAGGCGAAGACCGACGAGGCGTATCTCGCATACGAACTCGCGCTCGCCGAGGCGTGCGGGGATATTCGCGACTGCTGCTCTTCGTACAGCCAGGAGTACCATCGCTACCAGGCGCTGCAAGGCGCGGTCAAGGCGGCCAAGGACGCGGTCGACATCTCCAACGACCTGTACCGCAACGGATTGAAGGATTTCACCGCCGTAATCGACGCACAGCGTTCGCTGCTCAATCTCGAGGAGGAACTGGTGATTTCGCGCGGCGACATCGCGGTAAATCTCATTTCGCTCTACAAATCGCTCGGCGGCGGCGTTCCCGAAAACATGTGAGGGGTTTCGGGGAAACATAAGGGTGTAAGTGCGAATTTATATGAGGGTAAGGGCGATTTTATATGGGCGCTTTCCCGATTTCATAGGACGTTATCCCGGTTTTATAAGGGAGGTATTCCGCGAATATTACAATTAGGTCTGACCTAAATGTAATATTCGGCGCGGAACGACTTCGCCGGAGTCGATGAGGCCAGCGAGGAGCCCGGAATGGCTTTTCTACCTCAATGCACATTGACATGGGGTAGTCATGCGGATGGAGGATATGTCGGCATCGGGATGCCTTTCGGGTTCGAGCCGGGCGCACGGCTTTCCGAATCCGGGACAGGACGCCGGAGAGACTCGCCCTTCGGGAGCATGGGCGCAGGGCGGGATGGATGTCTTCGCAGGGCTGGATTTGCTCCAATGCCGCGCAAAAACCGCGCCGGGAAGCCGAAAAAGCAAGAATTCCACCCTCTCGAAGAGGACAAACTGGAAGATGGCAGGAAAAAGAATCCCGCCACCAAGGCCATCGATTATTCGGTGTACAATGTGAATACCAATGCGTTTGTGAGCTACGAGTGTCAATTTTTGAGAAAATGCGTCTTTTGCCGTCGCCATTACCGCAAGAACGAATTGACTAAGCAGTATTGCGACTGTTGCTATAAATGCGAAGAGATGCGTT
>JAGDAE010000305.1 GCA_017959645.1 Kiritimatiellia bacterium | reverse complement strand
TTTTTGGGGGGCCATAGCCTTCTATTTGCTGATGAAACCTTGTACATGACACAAGCAGTTGAAGGCGTAGAATATGTTTTTAAGACATCGCCTTTTGGTGCGACGATTGTGCGACTTCATAAAAGGGCGGAAAACGTAAGTGATCAACTTGTGTTCCCCAATCGGTTGGGAGGAAGAAAGGTAACCGCGTTGGAAGGGTGCCTCCTGCCAGGCGAACACCGAGAAGTTTCGATAGGCGGCATGATGAGGGGGGATAGAAGAAGTCTGGTCAACGACAAGACTGCAATTGGTTTCAAGCATATTGTTCTGCAGGATAGTATTAAGGCGATAGGCGATGAAGCATTTCATCATTGCGAAGACATTGTCTCCATCGATTTGCCTGACAGTGTTTTGGACATTGGATACCAAGCATTTAGAGGTTGCTCTTCTTTGATTGAAGTTAAGATGCCACGTCATATAGAAGTCATCAAGAATAGTACATTCGAAAATTGTTCGAGTCTGCGAAAAATTTTGCTTCCAGATGCTTTGCAAGCGATTGAAACTGGCGCTTTCGATGGTTGCTATCATTTGACCGCGCCGCCTATTGCAAAGGATGTAAAGGGGAGCCGATATGCGTTTAGTGCCGGTTTTGCCTGTGAGAATAATGGTGTTGCCTATAAAATTGAAGAGCGTGGGGATGCCGAAGTTATTATTGAAAAGGCCTTTATCTTTGAGCCGATTAAAGCATTGACCATTCCTGAGGCACTGAAAGGACGTAGGGTAGTCAAAATTCGTGTGGTTGAATGCGCAAGTAATGAGTTTGAAAATATTTCATCAGTTGTGCTACCTAGTTCAATAAACGAGATAGACTCTTCGTTCTTTCGTAACTTCACAAATGTTGAGGCAATCTCAATGCCCGGGGTAAGTAAGGTTTGGAGGTGTTTTGACGGACTCAAAAAACTGAAGACGGTGGATATTCCCAATGTCCAAATAATTGGTTATCACGCATTTACTGATTGTGTGAGCCTCAAGACATTCGACATGCCAGACACGCTTAAGGAAATCGGTGAGATGGCCTTCGCCGGATGTTCTGGATTGACAGAGATTCACTTGCCGGATAGTTTTAAAGAGCTGGGGCGTGAAGCCTTCAAGGATTGCATCTCTCTTGAGACGATTACATTCCCCGTGGGATGCACCGAAGTTAATCGTACGGCTTTTAGTAATTGCATAAATCTCAAAGTTGTTGCGTTACCAGGGGTAAAAGAAATCGACGGCGTATTTTTAGAAGATAGCAAGAAACTGGTTTCGGTCGACATTTCTGGAGTGGTAAGACTTGGTGGTGGTGCGTTCGCCGACTGCGGGTGTTTAAAGTCAATTGCCTTGCCTGAAACGTTAAAGGATATTGGGTATGGAGCATTTAAGAATTGTAAGTCTTTAAGGTCGGTGGAAATACCTGAAAATGTGCGAGAATTGCCTGAAAGTTCATTTGAAGGATGCATTGCATTGGAGGAAGTCCGGTTTCCAAAATCACTAGGAAGAATCCGCTACGATGCCTTTAGGGGGTGTATGTCATTGCGCTCGATTGAACTGCCGTCGGCTTTAACTTCAATAGAAAGTCGCGCATTTGAAGGCTGTAAGATGCTCGAATCGTTAACGATTCCAGATGGCGTCAACGAGGTGGACGACAATGCGTTCAAGGATTGTGTCAACCTTGGCGCTGAAGCAAAAGCAAGGCTTCGAAAGATCGGATATGACATGCCAGAAGCTCCCTTGCAAATGGGAACTGAAAAGGCTGAAAAAGAACGTGAAGAGGCTCGGCGGCATCGCGACAAAGAACTTTAAGAGACACTTGATCGCATAAGTAGCGAAGCCGAGAAGCAAATGCACGAGATTGAGAAAAAAGTCCGCGAAGCCGAGAGTAGAGTGAACGATGATAGATCGGGTCCATTCCTCTGGTTGTTTTTGATAGTTATGGGTCCGCGTGCTTGGATTTTCGTGTATGCCAAGAAGAATGATTGTTCTTATGCCGATGCGATAAAAAATTGTTGAAAAGGTCCGTGCTATGGCGTCTTGCCAGCCGCATTGACCATAAGATTTTGGATCACATAGAAAGGAACACAACTATGAGCATCATGTCAAAGCTGTTTTATCGCGATGATATTGGAATCGACCTCGGGGCCACGACGATAGGCAACACGACATACTACTACGGGCCGAATGGCGCGCCGACTGGAACGGCTACCAGGACGGGTTGGTAATGCGGCGTTGAGCGTTGTTCCAAGTGGCGGGGTGCCGTCTCGGTCGCGCAGGAGCGCGACCCTCCCGCTACCGTTGCGGTCACACGCACGAAGAAGTCCATCCATACCCTGCTCGTGTCGGCAATCGGCACGGAACCGGGAAGGTGCCGTGACGAAATCAACTGCGAAGTCACGCTTGGCGCGCTGTTCGCATAAGCCAAGATTCGTCGGCTGAAGGTGCGCTGGAACCGTCCGAAATTTGGTATAATATACCGATATGGAAAGATTGAGAAGATTGCGGCGTTCTGCGGCGCTGCGGGACATGGTGCGCGAAAACCATGTGCGCGCCGACGAGTTGATATATCCTCTGTTCGCGACCGAGGGCAAGACGGAACCGGTCGCCCAGATGCCGGGGATCATGCGGTTTTCGTCCGCCGACCTGCCGGGCGAGGTGGCGAAGGCGGCGGCGCTCGGGATCAAAGCGGTGCTTCTCTTCGGGGTTCCGGCGCATAAGGACGAACTCGGCACCGGAGCGTACAGCGATGACGGAATCGTCCCGCGCGCGATACGGGCGATCAAGGCGGCGTATCCGCGCATGGTGGTGATCGCCGACGTGTGCCTTTGCGAATACACTTCGCACGGGCACTGCGGCGCCGTCGGGGAGGACGGGAGAATACTCAACGACGCGACGTTGCCGCTGTTGGCGAAGGCGGCGGTCGCCTACGCGAAAGCCGGCGCGGACATCGTCGCGCCGAGCGACATGATGGACGGTCGCGTGGCGGCGATACGCGCGGCGCTCGACGCGGAGGGGTTCGAGGATATCGCGATAATGTCCTACAGCGCGAAATTCGCTTCGGCGTACTACGGACCGTTCAGGGAGGCCGCCGGCTCGGCGCCGAAGCACGGCGACCGGCGCACCTACCAGATGGATCCCGCGAACGGGCGCGAGGCGGTCCGCGAAGTGCTGGCCGACGTCGCGGAGGGAGCCGATTTCGTGATCGCGAAGCCGGCGATCGCGTATCTCGACGTGATGAAGGAGATCGCCTCCGCCACCCGTCTGCCGGTCGTCGCCTACAACGTGAGCGGCGAATACTCGATGGTCAAGGCGGCGGCGGCCAACGGGTGGATCGACGAGAAGCGCGTCGTGATGGAGAATCTCGTCGGCATGAAACGCGCCGGCGCGAAGATGATCATAACCTACCACGCGCTCGACGCGGCGCGGTGGCTTCGCGAGGACGGGGAGTGAAAGAGAGCATCTCGGCGGAGCTTTTCGAAAAGGCGCTGGGGCTCATGCCCGGCGGCGTGAACAGTCCGGTCAGGGCATGCGCGAACGTCGGCAGGACGCCTCGTTTCGTCGTGCGCGCCAAAGGGTCGCGGAGATTCGACGAGGACGGCAACTCCTACATCGACTATGTCGGCTCGTGGGGGCCGGCGATTCTCGGGCACGCGAGAGGCGAGGTCGTCGAGGCGGTGCGCGAAGCGGCGCTCGACGGGCTTACCTTCGGCGCCCCGACCCGGCGCGAAGTCGAAATGGCCGAGACCGTGCGCCGGCTCGTGCCGTCGATGGAGTCGAGCCGTATGACCAGTTCCGGCACCGAGGCGGCCATGAGCGCGGTCAGGGTCGCGCGCGGGTTCACGGGGCGCGACAACATCGTGAAGTTCGACGGCTGCTACCACGGCCACAGCGACGGGATGCTGGTAAGGGCGGGTTCCGGCGCGCTCACCGCCGCAGAGCCCGATTCCGCCGGCGTGCCGGCCGGTTTCGCGAAGCATACGCTCGTCGCCCCGTACAACGATATCGAGGCGGTGAAGAGGCTGTTCGAGTCCGATCCGGACGGAATCGCGGCGGTGATCGTCGAGCCGGTGGCGGCCAATTGCGGTGTCGTGTTGCCGAAGCCGGGGTTTCTGGATGGGTTGCGCGAAATCACTTCGCGCTACGGCGCGCTTCTTATCTTCGACGAGGTGATCACCGGCTTCAGGCTGTCTCTGGGCGGAGCGCAGGGTCTTTTCGGGATAACGCCCGATCTTTCGGTGTTCGGCAAGATCGTCGGCGGCGGGATGCCGGCGGCGATGTTCGGAGGCAGGGCGGATATTATGCGCATGGTCGCGCCGGCGGGCAAGGTCTACCAGGCGGGGACGCTGTCGGGCAATCCGCTCGCGACGGCGGCCGGGCTGGCGACGCTGCGCATACTCGAGAAGGATGCGGGAATCTACGGCCGGCTCGAGCGCAAAAGCGAGAGGCTCGCGCGCGGAATTTCGGAGAATACATCGCTGCCGGTGACGCGGATCGGTTCGCTCATGAGCGTCGGCTTCGGGGACGATGCGTCATTCGCGCGGTGGTATTCGCATTTGCTGGACGGCGGCGTGTACGTCGCGCCGTCGAGGTTCGAGGCGATGTTCGTATCCGACGCGCATACCGACGAAGACATCGATTCCACCATAGCGCTCGCCGCCGGATTTTCCGCATGAAGTTCTTTTCGATGGGAATAAGCCACCGCCAGGCGCCGGCAGAAGTGCGCGATACCGTGGTTTTCGCCGGCGGCGCGCGCGGACGGTTCTTCGCCGCGATGCACTCGGCCGGAATCGACCAGCTGGCGGTTCTCGCGACCTGCAACCGGGTAGAGGCGTTCTTTTTCGCCGAAAGCCCGGATTCCGCGAAAGCCGTTTTTCTCGGGGAGTATCCGGCCGCCGCCGGGGCGCTACGCGTGCGCGAAGGGCGCGATGCATTCGTATATCTGTGCCGGATCGCGGCCGGGTTCGAATCGATGGTGTTCGGCGAATACCAAATTCTCGGACAGGTCAAAGAGGCTTATGCCGGGGCGCGCGAGGCGGGGTTCGTAGGTGGCGAGCTCGACCGCGTGCTGCGCGACGCGATTTCGGCCGCCAAACGCGTCCGCACCGAACTCGATCTTGGCGCGGTTCCGCCTTCGGTGTGCAGGGCGGGCATGGACGCGGTCGACAGGATCTGCGGAATCTCCGGCAAGCGGTTCTTCATAATCGGCAGCGGCCGCACCGGTTCGCTCGCCGCGCGGATCGCCAAGGAACGGGGCGCGAGTTCGATAACCGTGTGCAACCGCAGTCCGGAACGCACCCGCCGCCTGGTGGAGACGCTCGACGCGGCTACGGTCGACTACGCCGAGCGCTGCAAGGCGATAGAGGCGGCGGATATAGTAGT
>JAGDAE010000304.1 GCA_017959645.1 Kiritimatiellia bacterium | reverse complement strand
TGGTCGCTATCTTCTCGAGTTCCTTCGGTTTCTCCGGTTCCTTTTTCGGCTCCGGCGGCTTCGGTCTCGGCGGCGGCGGCGGCGGAACCGGATCGTTCAGCGGAGGCGGCTCGTTCTCCACGCCGTCGAGGTTCTCGTTCACCACTATGGTAAGCTTGATCGGGATCGCTTTCTCCGGCTTGAAGACCGAGAATCCGTTCAGCGCCCATACGCCGCCGAAGAAGATGACGTGCACGACGGCCGCGGCCGCGAAATTGAAGCCGCTGAACACCGACGGCCTGTCGGCCTCGTTTCTCTCCCAGACCTCCACCCTATTTCGCGTCCGAAACCAGCCCCAGACTCTTCACGTTGCAGTCTTTGGCGATTTTCACTATGTCGTAGACGTCGCCGTAGTCGACCCTGATGTCGCCGCGTATCAGAACGTTGACATCGGGATTTTCCTTGACCGCCGACTCGATCGCCGCTTTGAGATCGCTTTTGACGGTCAGAGTTTCGCCGACGAATATCTGCGAATCCTTGTCGATCGTCACGGTTAGGTTGCGCTTCTTTTCGTCCGTCGCGCGGTCGGCCTTCCCGGTCGGCAGCAGGATGTGGACGCTCTGTTCGAGCGCCGGCAGCGTGACTATGAAGGTGACGAGCAGAAGAAACGTGAGGTCGATGAGCGAAGTCATGTCGACCGTCGCTTTCGGTTTCTCGCCGAGCCGGCGTCTGCGTCTGCGCATCGACATCAGACGTTCCTTCCCTGGAATTCGCACGCGATGCGCCCGATAAGCTCGTCGGCGAATCCCTCCATGTCGCTCGTGATGTTGCGGATGTGGGCGTTCATGCGGTTGAACGCGATTACGCCGGGTATCGCCACGAGCAGGCCGACGACCGTCGTCACCAGCGCCGCCGATATCGACGGGGCGATCGTGGCGAGATTGGCGCTGCCGGCGTTGCCCATCTCGGCGAACGCGTCGAGAACCCCCCACACCGTGCCGAGCAGCCCGAGCATCGGCGAAAGCGCGACCACCGTCGCGATCACGCCCATGCCGTGTTCGATCCTGATCTCTTCCTCGTCGAGCGCATGCTCGCACGTTCCCCTGACCAGCTCGATCTCGCGCGAAGTCAGCGCCGCCGACCCCTCCTCGCCGGGATTGCGCCCCATCAGCAGCGAGCGCACGTCCGGCGCCAGCAGCTTGAGCAGCCGCTCGCACGTGTCCTTGTAGATGCCTTCCAGCCCCGTGGCCGCGGTCGGCCGGCGCTGCAGATAGTATTCGAGCACGTCGCGCCCCATCGTGAAATCCCTCATGAACCGCCGCGTCGAACGCGAGACGAATCCGATTTCCTTCGATTTCCCGATTATGGACGCGAGCATCAGGATCGAGCCCAGGAGCTGCGCGATCACGATACCCTGTCCGATCGCGTTCGATCCGAGAAACCCGTCGATTAGCGAGTTAGCCAGCAGCATTTGTTTCTTTCCCTTTCGATGTTATGCGCCCCTCCGGCGGCAGATCGTCGCGCGACCGGCCGCAGGCGGCGAGGACTTTGTCGGTTGTCTGGAAATGCGTCTTGCAGTGGTTCATCAGCCATGTCGGCCCGTGCGCCTTCACCATGCTCTCGGCCAGCTCCCTGACTTTCGGGTCGCTCGAACCGAGCGGAATCTTCCTTTCCGTCTCTTCCCGTTCGCCGAAGCATTCCCGGCCCATGTCCAGGCATGCGCGGACGAACAGCTCGCGCGCGACGACCGACGCGGCGGCCACCGCTATGTCGCTCTCCGCCTTGTGGCGCTGCACGATCTTCGCCGCCTTCCCGCGCGCCTTGAGCGCGCGCAGTATCGTCGCCTCGGTCGGCGCGAACTGGTCGACCACCACCCGGCCGCAGCCGGGTTTCTTCTCCAGCAGTTCCTCGATCGCGGTCCCGTGCGCCCACGCCAGCATCCGGTTGATGTTGCGCATCTTCGCGTACAGCCGGTTGTACGCCGCCGGCCCCAGCTTCACGACCGAATACCCGTCCGCACCCAGCAGCGCGCGCAGTTTCGCGCCGGCCGCCAGCACCGCCTTGTCCGTCATCTGCTTGCAGTCGCGTATCCCGAGCTTCTTCATCTCCGCCGAAAGCCGCTCGTCGGTATACGCGCAGCATACGACGAGCGGGCCGAAATAGTCGCCCTTCCCCGATTCGTCGCTGCCGGCGTGGGCGCTGACGAGCTCCGGGTCGAGAATCTCCTCGTAGCCCAGCGTGGCGGACATCAGCACCTTCGGCTCGAGCGTGAACAGCACGAAATCCTCCGCCTTCGAACCCTGCACGCACAGCTTGCGCCTCCCGTGCTTCTCCTTCTCGTACAGCGTCGCATTGAACCGGTCGCCTTCGATCGACCAGAGCGAATACGGGACTTCGCGTCTGCGGTAATTGCCAGAAAGCATCACGCCCAGCAAAAGCTCCTGCTGGTCGGCGGTAAGCTCGTAGGTGAACGATGTTTTTCTAGGCAATTCTTCCATATGTGTTATTATATCATATTTGTCCGTCCGCGTGGGCGGGAAAACGCCGTCGAAGGTCGAAAGTCAAAGGTCGACTTTCGACCTACCTCCCGACTTTCGACTTTCAGACCTTCGACTACGGCGTTCACGAAGGATTGTACACGCCGGTGACGGTTATGCCCTTGTGGGTGATCGTCACGGTGGAGCCGTTGTCAAACGAGAACGCCGGGGCGGTGGTGTATTTCAAGACCAGCCGCTCGTCGGTATTGGTCGAGATCTTGTCCAGCGGCCAGACTCCGTTCACCGGGTTGCCGTTCTTCACGCCAGCGAAGGCCGGCAGGTGGTCCGCGTCGGCCATGAGTCCGCCGCCTTTGAGGACGGGGAAGTTGGCCGATATAGAACGGCCCGGCGGCCAGCCGCCCCGAAACCTTCACTGTTATGTACTTTACTGCCATCAGGCATTCTCCTTTCTTTTTTTGTTTGCTTCGCCCCACGGAATTATTCGACACCCCCTTGGGAAACCGCGGAAGCCATTGTATGAAATCAGGATAGCCCTTGTATAAAATCGGCCTTACCCCCTTATGTTTTCCCGAAACCCCTTATATGTTTTCCGGGCGGCGTCTATTCGCCCGCACGAACCTCGCCAATCGATTCAGCGCCGGAAAGAACCATGACCAGACGGTCTATTCCGAGCGCGATTCCGGCGGCGCTGCCGATTTTGTCCACGCAATCAAGAAACTCCCCGTCTAGCGGATAATCCGCCTCGCCCAGCGCTTTGCGTGCCGCTTTCGCCGCTTCGAAGCGCCGTTTCTGCTCCTCGCCGTCGCAAAGTTCGGTAAAGCAGTTCGCGAGTTCGATACCGTCCCAGTAGAACTCCCACCGCTCGGCATGGTCGCCGTCGACGGTCGCGAGTGATGCGGCCTGGCGGGGGTATTCCGAGAGATACACGCCGCCGCCGATTTCGCGCAGCGCGGGCTCGATTTTCGCGGCCATGTCGAAATCGAAGCGATCCTGGTCGAATTTATCGAGCGGATTCCATCCGGCATACTTCAAGTACGCTTCGGCGACGGTAATGGTGCGGCTTTCGCCTTTCCGGCGAGGCATGAGCGTCGCCAGCAACGCTTCGAGATCGTCCGCGATATCGCGGCATGATGTGTACCGGCGGTACCATTCGAGCATCGTGAATTCGGGGTTGTGCCGCAAGCCCTTCTCGCCTTCGCGGAAGCACGGGCCGATCTGGTATATGCGGTCCATTCCCGCGGCGAGCAGCTTTTTCATCTGCAATTCCGGCGACGCGCGCAGGTAGGTGACGTTTCCGCCGTCGACGACGCGCGGGCAGTCGATGTGCTCTTCCGGCGCGGGGGCGGCGATTCTGACCGGGGTTTCGACCTCGACAAAACCGCGCGAATCGAAAAATCTGCGGATTCTGCGCACGATTTCCGCGCGCAGCACGAGTCTAGCGATACCGGTCAAGATGTTTGGCGAGCAGGGGCGAAAGCCGCGTCTCAAGCCACGGCACGACGCGCCAGAAATCGCGCAGATTCAGATATTCCCCGACGGGACCCGGCTGGCCCGCCTTTACCGAACTTTCGCATTTCAGCATTATGTTCCGTGCCGTGGCGACGGGAGAAACGAACTCGACAACCTGCACACGGTAGCCGAGGATGCGCAAAATCATTGCGCGAAAGGAGTCGGTGAGGATGTCGCAGAGCCGCTCGCGCAGAATCGACTGCCTGAGCAGTCCGGCGAAGCTTTCCGCGGGCGGCAGCGATTTCTGCAGTTCGTGCTGGCAGCACGGGGCGGAAAGGATATAGCGGGCGTTCCATTCCACGCCTTTCGCGAGCGCCTCGTCGGTCGCCGT
>JAGDAE010000303.1 GCA_017959645.1 Kiritimatiellia bacterium | reverse complement strand
GTAAGGAGTGGCAAATCGGCCTTATTGTTGGCCCGTCAGGTAGTGGCAAAACAAGTATCGGGAGCCGCATCTTTGAGGGACAACCGATTTACGATCTGTATTCAGGATGGGACAACAATAAGCCCATAGTGGACTGTATCGATTCTGATGGTGATTGTTGTTGTGGTGTCATCACTTTGAACACATATAATGTAATGTAAAATGAGAGTAGTTCATTTGTCGTATTATTACGGAAATAAAAACACAAGCGGCGCACCGATTGCTGCTACGCGTCTTCATCAGGCATTGCTTGATGCCGGGGTGGATTCCCATTTCGTTTGTGTCGTAAAGACAGAAAACGGCACGAATGTGCATGTCGTCCCAAAATCAAGATTTTTGAATCGTCTGTTTTACATTGTCACGCGTTCGCTGTGGGCCTGTTTTTATCTGGTGTCCGGGAAAATCTATATGCCGAATCTGATTCCGCTCTTTTCGTTCAATAAGGCGATTAAATCGCTCAATCCGGATATTGTCCATGCCCATCTTATCTATCAGGATATGCTCTCGTTCAGACAACTTGCTGAAATGCCGGGCAAGTTGATTATAACGCTTCATGATCTTTCGGCTGTAAATGCGCGAGATCCTTATCCTGGGTGTGACCGTCGATTCATCGACGGTTTCGGTAGTCAAAACAGCTCTGTGGTCGAGCGCTGGATATTCAGGCGAAAAAAGAGATTTGTCGAGAAAAAAGCCCCGCTTTTTATTGGCCCGTCCAAATGGATCTGCGATGCTTTTTCATCATCCATAATCGGCAGAAACCATTCTGCGGACGTGGTCTGCAACATTGTCGACCCGGTTTACGGCTTCGATGCACGAAAGCTCGACCGCCACGATCGATTCACGATTTTGTTTGGCGCCTACAATGGTCGCAAATCGCCGTTAAAAGGCTGGGCCGATCTAGAAAACGCCTTGGAGCTTTTGCCGGAAAGGATTCGCCGTTCGACCATTGTCAACGTGTTTGGCGAGAATTCCTCCGATTATGATGTTAAGGGGGTAAGGATTCATTTTATCGGAGAAATCTGGGATTCGTCCAGTCTTCGCGATGCGCATCACAAGGCGGATGTCTTCGCCCTGCCTTCACGCCAGGACAACGCCCCTCAAGTCAAATTCGAAGCACTGCTGGACGGATTGCCGGTTCTTGCCTTCGATAGAACGGGCTGTGCCGAGTATATAGAAAGCGGTGTAAACGGCTGGGTTGCGCAAGACGGGGATTTGACCGGGTATGCAAAAGGAATCGCCTATTTTCACGATAAGTTCGTCAATGGCGAGACGAGACAGATGCGTTCGGCGATTGCAGAAAACGCCTGTAGGCTCTTTTCCAACGATGCTGTTCTGGATAAAATCAAAGCCGTATACAGGCGTGCAGCTGAAAAATAAACCGCCGCCTACCATTTTCCCGCCGCGCGCCGTATTGACGGCGGGATGCCGGTTTTGCTATAATACCGCACAAATAGCGGAAGGATGGTGAAACCATGAACACAGCGTGTTGCGCTGCCGCCGTGCAGCGTGCGCCAGCGGCGATGTTGCTGGCAGCCGTCATTGCAGCCGTGGCCGCACCGGCCGGCGCCATCAACGAATATCCGGATCCGACGCCTCCGTCTCGCGTCGGGCTTTGGCAGGTCAAAGCCGAAGGAACCACCGGCGTTCTGCTGGATCCTTTGAACTACGAGATCGGCAGCGCGAACGGGCAGCGCAACCGCGTTCTCCGTCCGGATGCGAATTTCAGGTATATGTGGACGTCTGAGCTTGACGGATCGGTCGGGGAGTGGTATGCCACCGACTTCACGTGGGGCAACGACTCCAATTCCTGTTTCGACTACAGCGGGTATGTCTTTCTCCTGGGCGGTACGACATATGTTTTCCTCGTCGATGCGGTCAGCCATTGGCGGTATGTCGCCATCGACGGCGTCACGCTACTGGAAGTGTGGAACGAGAGCGGGGTCGCCGATACGTTCTCTTATGCCTGCACCCAGACTGGATGGCATTCGGTCTATATCGGCGCCGGAAGATGGACGCAGCCGGATCACGACATTCTGTGCGGGAACGGATTCGCCTATTCGACCGACGGCGGCGAAACGTACGCTGTCTTCGAGGACCCGGGCGACGGCTCGTTCCTGCGGACGGTCAAGGACATCATCGGAATCGGTGAAACCAAGAATTTCGCGGACAAGGCGTATATCGGCGCACAGTTCGATTCTAGCATCGCCGGCTGTACGCTCGAGGTGTGCTTTTCGGCCTCGTACAGCGGAACCGACTATGCGTCGTGGGAAGACAAAATGCCGATCGCGGACGCGATCGGCCCGGGCGAAAACCTGCGAACGCTTGTCGCGGAAATACCAGACGGAGCCGAATACGTCCGCATAACGGCTTCTAACGGGTCGGAGCGTTATTGGTCCGAGGCCGTCACGATTGCCGGTTTCTCTCCGGTCGAGGACGTGTTTGAACTGCTTACGATGAGTCTCGGTTCGATCGAAGCAGCAGGAAACGGCAATGTAGCGGTTTCGGTGCGTTTCGACGGTTTCGGAGAAGGCGAAGCGTGCGATCTAGTGCTTGTGGCGACGAATCTCTCCACGGAAGCGGTTTGCGAAGTCCCGGTCGTGAACGGACTTTCCCAGGCCGGGGATTACGTCTATACGGTCGGCGGATTCGAGCCCGGCGACAGATACGACTTCTCCCTGTATGCGATTTTCCAGGGTCAGCGCAAGAAGATAGATGACAATCGCATTCTGCTTGCGCTTCCCGTTCCCGACGACGTCGGGCTCTGGCAGGCCAAGGTCGAAGCGAACAATCTGGTCGGGTCTCTCGATCCGATGAACTATGCCGTCGGCGCGAGTGTGGCTTCATCGCGCAACCACGTGCTGCGTCCGGAGGCGTACTTCAACTACAGCTGGACCTCGCAGCTCGACGGCTCGTACGGGGATTGGAAGACGACATATACCGTATGGGGCGACGACACGCATTCGACTTACGCCTATTGCGGATACATGTACATGGAATCGAATACTTCATACCGGTTCGCCGCCCGCATAAACGAGGGCATTTCTCAGGTGTTTTACATGAGCATCGACGGCGTCATGTACAGAGACTCCGACTTCTACGACTACGTGTGCGAATCGACCGGGTGGTACAATGTCTATTTCTGGGCGTACACGTGGAATCATCCTTCTGCGACGGCGCTCGAAAACGCTCTTACGGTCTCGACCGACGGCGGCGAGACGGCGAACGTTCTCGAAGACCCTGGCGACGGATCGGTGTTCAGGGTCGAACCTTTCGCGCCGATGTTTGTGTCGCTGCGGCGCTCCGGCGCCGGACGCATCACGGCGGAAGCGGATTTCGAAGACGGGCTCGCCGGCGCGACGATATATATGTGTCTCGCAAACGCGTACAGCGACAATATCGCCGACTGGACTACTGTCGACTGCGGAACCGTCGCCTCTGGCGGCGGCGCGCGCGTTCTGCAAGTTCTGCCTTCCGCCAGTTATGCGTACGTGCGCATAGCCGCCGACAATTCGGGAACGGTTCATTGGTCGCGCGCCAAGGCGATACGCGAAATTCCGCTGGCGAACGACGGACTGACGGTTATCGTGAAGTAGTTTTCAAGTTCAAAAGAAGGTGAAGAGATGAAAAAGACATTGTTGGCCATTCTGACGGTTGCATCGGCGCACGGCGTTTCTGCGGCGGTGCCGCAGTTCATGCAGCCAAACCGCGACGGATACCCCGAGGTCAAACCCAACGCGATAAACGGGACGGTGTTCTTTCCGCTCGCCGGGAATATCGCCGACTACGCGATCGAGTACCGGCAGGACGGCGAATGGGTGGCGGTAGACGCCGAAAACCTCGCCGCGGTGGGCAGCGAGATCGGCAACACCGGGTTGCACTACATCTACACGAAGGGGCTTTCGTTCCGCGGCGAGACCGAATGGCGCGTCGGTTTTGCCGATGCCGGCGCGACGGGCGAGTGGACCAATGTCGTCGTCGACGCCAGAGCGCCGCTCACGGGAGCTCCGCTCGGCACCAACGGCTACGGCGGCAACAACGAGGCGAGTGGACCCAAAAACGCGTTCGACGGCAATATCGCGACGATGTTCCATTCCGCCCAGCCGGATGCATTCAACAGCTGGGTGGGACTCGATCTCGGCGAACCGAAGTTGATAACGAAAATGGCGCTTTTCCCGCGCCACGAATACGAATACGGCATCAACGGCAACAACCGGTTCGGGACGGGCGTTTTTCAGGTC
>JAGDAE010000302.1 GCA_017959645.1 Kiritimatiellia bacterium | reverse complement strand
CCATGTTCGCCTTGCCGTCGTCCACCTTCGACTGCGCCAGCGCCGCGGAATACTCCGGGTAGCGCCACCTGCCGTCCACCTTCGCGAGAGCGCCGGTCGCTCCGCGCTTCAGCTCCCGTCGCCACGTCGCCTCCTTGACATCGTGCGTCAGCGCGAAGAACCGGATGGAAATCGTCAGTCCCTCGCGCACGTAGGCGTTCCAGGCCTGCTCCTTACCATTTTCCCTTACCATTTTCCTTACCATTTTCCTTTCCTCGGGGTATTGCGCACCTGACGGAAATATGATAGAATATTGGTATCATGAAAAAGAGAATTGTGTTTTTGGCTGGGGGGATGTTGTTCGCGTGCGCTCTTTGCGGCGCCGATTCGTACAATGTGGCGGAGGCAATCAGCGCGGCCTCGGCCGCTGGGAATCTAGGCACGTACACCGACGCGCTAGGCGGGGAGTGGCGGTTCGGAATGGCGGCGTCGAACGACGTGTCGACCGTCTCGCCTTTTGCGCAGACGTACACGAAGGACGGATGCAACGGATATCTCTCGGCGGGAGGGGAAGCGTCCGTTCCGTTTCTCGCCGCCAACTGGACCGGTGCTTCGCACAACATACTCGGAGCCACTCTTGCGTCCGGCAGCATCGTCATGCACCCGGATGACGTTCCGACGTCGTATCCCTGCGTGGCAATGGAGCTGAGGCCCGCCAAGGCGTCGCTGTACGCGATCTATATCGAGGCGGCGGACGGTAACGGCGGCGGCGGGGCGAACTACGCCGATGGAGTTCTTGTCTGCGCCTACACCAACGGAGTGATCGCAAGCGGGACGCAAATCTCGAGCGAGGGCGGAATTCCGAGCATGAAGAAGGGCCTCTCGCTGTACCTGTCGCCGTCGATTCCGCTCACGATCGTCGTAAACCCGAACCTCGCGCACGCCTACGACACGACGCTTCTGGCGGCGAGAATAGTCGAAGACGACGGCAGTTATGTCGATACCGAAGATTCCGTGTTCCACGACTATGTCGGTGCGGTGGCGACGTACGATATTTCGTCCACGCGATTCTTCCGGGCCAAGGAGAACGGAATCTACGATTTTGCGCTGCTCGCGACCCATGTGGAGTACGAGTCCGGCGCCGGCGATTCCGACACGCTGATAACGCTCGGCAAGAACGGAAGCCCGGTGCTTTCCAAGAATTGCGAAACCGGCAACTCCGAGCTACGCTTCGGCGCGGGACTGTTTCTGCGCAAGGGCGAGACCTTGTCGTTCGAGATCGATTCGACGCTGCTCGCCTCGACTCCTCGCTGCCGCGCGGTCGTCACCGAGGTCGCGAAGGTGGCGGGCGAACCGCTGATCGATCTCAACGAGTTGTACTACGGCATCGTCAACGATTCCGGCGCGACGCTGCCGGCGACGGTCGCGACCGCTTGCGGCAATGTGACGGTTTCGGCGGGCGGCAACGCAAACGGAGGGTCCTGGTTTCACGAAGAAACCTGGTTCGCCGACAGATATTCGTATCCGGCGCCGGGAAACTACACCGGGTTCGCGTCCGGAACCTTCCCGTGGGTGCTTTTGAACAACTCGACTTCAATGGGGCCGGTCAACCCCGATTTCTCAAACGAGCCGATGATGCCGAAAGAGATGTTGATTCACCCTGATGCCAGCCGCGACACGTTCATAAAATGCACGGTTCCGACCAACATTCCGGTAAGGACGGTAATGATCGTGCGCGATCTGATGGATGGCGCCAAGCTCGGTTCCAGTTCCGACGGCGTGAACGCGTACGCGACCGCCGACTGGAATGTTTCCGGCGGCGAGGGATGGTGGAGCGGCGGAAATTCCGGTCTGGCGTCGCTCGAATCGGGACCGATTTCGCGTGTAGTGGTCTCGGACTTCGATTTCAGCGCAGGCGACAAGGCGGCGGTCTTCGCGCTCAACCGCATAATTTCGCACGGGTGCGATTCGGCCGGTGTGCAGGCCTATGTGTTCGCCGCCGAACTGATCGACGGCGACAAGGTGGTGAACTGCGATATCGACGGCAGGCAGGCTGCCGACGGCGAACCTTGTACGTTCTCGGGCTACGGCTTCGCCGTTATCGACGGAGCATACTGGAACGCCCTATATCATCTAGAGAACACCGAGAACGATATCACGTTCTCGAATCTCAAGACGGCGAAGGGAGGCGATACCACGGTGTCGGTCAGGCTGGCGACGACCGACGGCTCGATGATCGGCTTCGACAACAACGGCGCCGGAGCCGACCCGGCCTCGGCGGATGCGTTCAGGAACGACTACATGTACCTCTACGGCCAGACGGTCGCCGTCACGATATCCGGTCTCGAAACCGGGCACGTCTACGACCTGTACATCTACGGAACCAATGCAGGACATGGCTACGCCACGTTCGGGGGCGTTTCGCTCAACGACGGATCGGGATCGAATTTCAGCAGCTCGACGCTCGGGGCGGGAATGTACTTCGAAAAGCTTGAACCGGATTCTTCGGGTTGCATCGGGGGCACGGTCTACGGGGATTCTGGAGCCGGAGTGTTTCCGGGATTCCAGATCGTGGACGTGACACCGCCGCGGGAGACTCTGCCGCTGGCAATATTCATCAGATAGGCGGCGGCTTTTACGCGAAAGACGCTACTCTCTCGCCTCGGCCGGACCATCGGCCGCTTTCTGGCTTTTTCCGCCCACGATGGCGGGAAAATATGATATAATAACGAGAAATTGGAGACTCTTTGCACATGAAAAACGCCATCGCCGCTTTCGCCGCGCTGGTCGCCTGCGCGACCATAGCGGATCCGTCGCTTTACGATCTGGAACTTGCCGAGGATATCCGTCTTGACGCGCTTGCGGACAAGGCGTGGGAAGATGCGAAGACGCCGGCCGAGGTCGCGGCGCTCAAGGA
The DNA here is from genome assembly GCA_017959645.1 of Kiritimatiellia bacterium. GTDB lineage: Bacteria > Verrucomicrobiota > Kiritimatiellia > RFP12 > UBA1067 > UBA1067. Next base: position 2,376 of record JAGDAE010000302.1, on the reverse strand, counting down.
ACGCATACTGAGCGCGGCGCGCGAGGCGATCGGAGAGTTTCCCGAGCGCACGCCGCTCGAGACCAAGACGGTAGGCGAGGAGCGGTTCGACGGCTACCGGGTCGAGAAGCTGATTTTCGCATCGCGTCCGTTCCATCATGTGACGGCGCATCTGTACCTGCCGGACAGCCCGAAATACGCCGCGCCGTATCCGGCGATTCTGATGCCGTGCGGACATCACTGGGAAGGCAAGTCGGAGCCGGTTCACGCGCGCACCGCGGTGGTCGCGGCCAAGGCCGGTTTCGCGGCGCTGCTGTGCGATCCGGTCGACGAGGGCGAGCGGCGCCAGCGCGACGGCGTCGACAACGACAATGTTTTCGGCCATCGCCAGGCCGGTCTTCGCGCGCATCTTCTCGGCGAGGCGCTGGCGCAGTACCGCATATGGGACGGCATCCGCGCGCTCGACATGCTGTGCGAGCGGCCGGACATCGATTCCGGGCGGATCGGCGCGAGCGGATTTTCGGGCGGCGGGACGATGACGGCCTACATGAACATCTTCGACGAGCGCATAAAATGCGCGGCGCCGATGGCGTTCATAACCGGCATGACGGAGCTGGCGAAGGGTCCGGGGCCGCAGGACAGCGAGCAGATATTCTTCGGGCAGCTCAAGTTCGGGCTCAACCATCTGGCGTTTCTGCTTCTGGGCTCGCCGAAGCCGATATTGCCGGCGTTCACCTACGACGATTTCTTTCCGTACGCCGGCAGCGAACGCACCTACGCGCTGGCGAAGGCGTGGTGCGAACGGCAGGGAATCGCAGATCGCATCGACAGTCTGGAATGCGCCGGAAAGCACGGGTGGTACGAGAGCGAACGTTTCGGGATGGTGAAGTGGATGGAGCGCTGGCTCAACGCCAACACGTCCGCATTGCCGCTGGACAAGGAGGCGCTCAACGCGCTGAACGCATCGCAGGACGATCCGTCGCTCGACATCGGGCTGGGGCTGAAGACCGATCCTCGCGCATTGTGCGCGGGAGGAAGCGTGCTCCGGCTTCCCGGCGAGCGGACGATATTCGACATTCTCGCGGAGAAGGCGGCGGCGATCGAGGCGAACCGCGGAGCGCTTACGCCGGACATCGTGCGCAAGGTCGCCGGGATCTGGGAGAACATTCCCGGCGCCAACCGGCCGGAGACGGTGCATTGCGAATTCGAGGAAAGCGATTCCGGCGAGGTGGTGATGAGCGCCACCGACGCGGTCGCCTACGAGCGCGGGGTCAAGGATTTCTGGTATTCGCTCAAAGGCCCCGGCGAGGAGCTGGCGGCGATGATGATGTGGAGGGGAGAAAACCTGATTGCGCGAAAGGCCGACGAGATACTGTGGGCGGCCCAGCAGTACTACTACGGCCACGCGAAGACGCCGGTCTTCATGAAGGCGGACTGCACCGCCGTCATCGCCGCGGCCCACGCGTACTATCTTTGCCCGGAATACTTCACCGGAATCGAGATATCGAATCCGCCGCCGTCGTGGAAGGAGGCGTTTCTCGACCCGTATCTCGAGATCGGGGCGGCCGACGTCGTATACGGAGCGTACAGATATTACGACTGGACCGATCTTTTGGACGCGTCGAAGTGGATCGTGCCGGTAGCTCCGCCAAGCGAGAATCGCGACACGGCCGTGTTCCGGTGCGAATTCAAGCCGGACGAGATCGTGGAGAACGCGGAGTGGACGGTGACTTCGATGGGCGTGTGCCGGCTTTTCGTGAACGGGAAAGAAGTCGGCGCCGACGAATGGCTCAAGCCGGGGCTTACCCACGTCGACAAGCGCCGGCTGAGCTATACATTCGACATCACCGGGTTTCTCGTGAACGACGTCAAGGGGGTGAACGTTCTCGAGGCGGAGGTGTCGGCGTCGTGGTGGCGCGACCAGGTCTGCAACGCCCCGATCTACGCGCGGCGCGATTCGTCCGGCTTCAAGGGCAATCTCGCCTACCGCGTCCGCGGGGGCAGGACGCGCTATTTCACGACCGGCGAGGGATGGCGCGCCGACTACACGGGGCCGGTCAGGAAAGCGTCCATTTTCGACGGCGAGGAATACGACGCGACGGCGGAGAAGAGCGTCGAAAGTCCGGCGAAGGTCGCAAACGAATTCAAGGGCGTCATCGTCCCGCACGACGGCTCGAGCGTGCATCTGCGCGAGGACCTGGCGCTCGATGCCGTCAAGGCGTGGGTGTGGAGCGGCGTCGAGGGCGCGGGCGAAGAAGCGTACGGAAAGGCGAAGATCGTGCGCGAATACGGTCCGGGCGAGAAGATGGAGATAAAGAAGGGCGAAACGCTGGTCGTCGATTTCGGCCAGAACTGCGCGGGGGTTCCGGAGTTCGCGTTTTCCGCCAAGAGAGGGGT
>JAGDAE010000301.1 GCA_017959645.1 Kiritimatiellia bacterium | reverse complement strand
GCGCAGCCAATCTTCCTAACGGCACTTCGTTTTCTTTGCCGTACAGACTCCTTTCATTCTGTTAGCTCTGCCGAGCTTTGCTTGGCGCACCATTGTTTTTTCCTTATTGCTGTTTCGGCATGGCGACATGTATTTCGTTCAGCCCCTTTTCGAGGCGGCGGCGAGCGCCGTCCGGGAATTCGAAGAACGCGGACTCGACTCCGGCGGGGATCGCGACGCGCGCCTCCAGTCCGCGCTCCGTCCTGTCCCACCGCACTTTCACCGTTCCGCGCGGCGTATCGCGCGACGCCTCCACGAACGAGATGTTCGCCGGATAGCAGGGCTTGACGAGAACCTCGGCGTACCCCGGCTTCGCCGGTCTGATTCCCGCGAGACGCGTGTAGAGCCAGTCCGCGCCGCCGGAGAACATCGCGTGGTTGTGGGAGTTCATCGCCCCTTTGAAACTCCACTGCTCCCAAAGCGTCGTCGCGCCTTTCGCGAACATGAAGCCGAATCCCGGGCCGTCGGGGCGCGAGTGCATTTCCAGCAGCAGGTCGCATTCTCCGATGTCGCAGAGAACGTCGCCGATGTACCGCGTGCCGAAGATGCCGGTGTCGATCTTCCCGCCGTCGACGTCGCGGATTCTGCGGACAAGCCGCGCGGCGGTTTCGCCGCGGTCCGCCTCGGGAACGAGCCCGAACGCGAGCGGGAGCACGAGCGCGGTCTGCGTCCCGTCGCCGTACGTCCGGCTCTCCCTGTCGAAGAAACGTTCGTTGAACGCAGCCTTCGCCGCCTCGAAGAGTCCGGCGTACCTCTTCGCGTCATCGTTTCTTCCGAGCTGCGCAAGAGCGTCCGCCGTCTGCGAAAGCAGTGCGCAGAAGAGGGCTGTGTTGACGAGACCGGGCGAGCGGAAGTAGCTCTTCCACGTCCCCTCGTTCGGCGCGCACCAGTCGCCGAACCCCTTCTCGAAAACGAATCCGGGATGTTCCTTCAGCAGGGAATCGACGTATGCCATGACGTCCCCGATGCTGCGGGCGAGCGCTTCGCGGTCGCCGTAATGCCGCCACAGGCGCAGCGGCAGTGTCGCCGCGTCGCCGGTCCAGTCCGGATTTCCGCCGCGCTCGCCGCGTATGTCGTCCAGCCATTTGGCGTAATAGCCGCGCATGTCGAAGAATTCGCACGCGGCGTCCTCGTAGACCTGCGAATCCATGAGGCACGGCGTGCGCTCGTCGCGCATGCAGCAGTCTGTGGGATAGCTCATGAAATTCGAGAGCATGGACCATTTCGCCGCGTTGTGAAGTTTCATCAGCGTCGCGTCGGAGCAGGTGAACGAGGACGCCGTCTTCACGTCGGCATGAACCGCCCAGCCGGTGATGTCATCCTTCGACGGACGCCCCGGCCAGCCCGTGATTTCGGCGTACCGGAAGCCGTGGTAGGTGAACCGGGGAACGTATTCTTCCGTCTCGCCGGTCCCGGCCAGCGTGAATTCGTCCGTCGCGCGCGCGTTGTAGTTGGACCACGGATCGATGCGGCCGTCGCCGCCCAGAAGCTCGCTCGTCCTGATGCGGATGCGCGTACCCTTCGGCCCCTTTGCGCGGACCGACACGAATCCGGCGCGGTTCTGGCCGAAGTCCACCGTGAACACGCCGGGGGCGGTTTCCTCGATTTTCACCGGCGGCCTCGGATCCGACATCCTGACCGGCGGCATTCCGGTGAATACGGTGCGCGGTCCGTCGGGAAAGACCGTCGCCGGAAGCCATCCGTCCCTGCTTCCCTGCGGGGCGGACCACAGCGGGTCTTCCAGCGCGGCGTCATAGACCTCGCCGTGGTAGATGCTTGCGGACACGACGGGACCGGCTATCGTCGTCTCCCACGCGCCGTCCGTTGCGACCACCGTTTTCGATCCGTCCGCCATTTCGATCTCAAGGCGCAGAAGCGCGCGCTTCGGGGCGAGCCACGTCCATTCGCAGAAGCTCGAAAAATCGTCGGAATATCCGGGCGCGAGCCACAGTCCCACGGTGTTTCTGCCGCCGGTGCGCAGAAGCGCCGAGACGTCGTACCTGTCCGCGAGCAGCTTTTCCCCGCCCGCGACCCCGGGCGCGAGCACGCGAGACGGATCGGCCTTGCGGCCGTTGATCCAGAGCTCGTAGAATCCCGTGCCCGCGACACACGCCTCGGCTCTGGCGATCTCTCCGCCCGCCAGCGGGAAGGTTCTGCGCATGCGCAGGCAGCTCTTCGGCAGAGGCGACGAGATCTCCCGCCAGCCGCGCCCGCTCCTGCCGGCGATTCCGCGGCACTGCATCGCGTCGGCGCGCCGCCACGACATCTCCGCGACACCGTTCTCCCCGATCCACGAAGCGCCTTCGAATGCGTCGCGATCCGCAGACTCGCCGGCGCGGACGAACAAAGCCGAGAAGACGGCGAAGGCAATGAAGTTTATTACCGGTTTCATATCTTCCGTTTAATGTTTTCGGGCTCTATTATAGCAGTTAGCGGAACGCGAAGTAAAGCGGCCCTGGAAAAAACCTGTCTAGACAAGGTTGTCGTATTTGGTGCGTATTTGATAGAATCATGTCAAGGTAAACGCAAAGCCCGGATCTGCCCGGACGAAACAAAAATGAAAGGAGTAGATTCAATGGAAAACAAGATCGCGCTGTCAACCGCAGCAGCCGTTGCGCTGTGCTGCGCAGGAGCCTTTGCGGACGGTCTTCCCGGCCGCATCGAATACGCCGTCAACTTCGGCAGGGAGACGCAGGCGGTCGGCCGCTTTCTCCCTGTCGGCAGCACCTACTGGCAGGAAGGCAAAGCCTGGAACCAGGAGTTCACCGCTGCGAGCACAACCGCCGCTTCAGGCTATGAAGACGAAGCCGCCATCTACAGGACATACATCTATCCGAACGACAGCACCGCCGGGCTGACGGCGACATACGTTCTTCCGGGGCTGGAAGCCAACGCCTCCTACACGCTGCGCGTCCATGTTCT
>JAGDAE010000300.1 GCA_017959645.1 Kiritimatiellia bacterium | reverse complement strand
TGGGGTTTTCTGGGGTTCGTATTACACGGTAATAAGGAGAGATTCTCTTAGTACCGTTTGAAGATGGTCGGGGCGAGAGGATTTGAACCTCCGACATTCTGCTCCCAAAGCAGACGCACTACCAGGCTGTGCAACGCCCCGAAAGAGTCGACCGGCTCAGAAGCTCAACGTCGCTGCAAGTCCGCCGATGAAGTTGTAGCTGTCGTCGACCCGGCCCGTCGCCTCGTAGTTGCGTGCGGCATGGCGCATATTGCGGTCGAACAGATAGTCGCTGTAGCCGACATAGCCGGAAAGCTCGACATTCTCGCACAGCGTCCAGGTCAGCTCGAGTTTGAACAACGTATCCATCAAGCCGCCGTGGCGGTAGGGCGAGCCGTCATCGTGGAAGAGGTAGCCGGCAACACGCTGGGTATTGCCGAATCCCTGCGCAACGGACGGGGTAAGCGCGAGCGTGTCTTCGACAATCGAAAACTCGTGGCTGAACTCGAGATTCACGTAGGTTCCGTTGTCGCGGTCGATGTCGCGCTCGAAGTAGAAATGCGGATTAAGCGGGCAGTCGGTGAACGTCAGGTCGGCGTAGACGAACTGGGTATCCTTGCACCACGAACGGTCGTATTTGCCCTTCGTGCGCGGATGGTATTCGTACATGTAGCCGATATCGTATTCGATCGACGTGGGCAACCAATCGTATTCATCGGCCGAAAGCTCGCTGCCGATCTGGACATAAGGGTCGAATTCGTTGATCTTCCACTCGCGGCTCGTGTATCCGGCCTTGTGTCCGTAACGGGTGATATCGTAGATGACATCGGCGCCGACGGTCAGCAGGTCGCCGAACGTGAGCGAGCCCGACGGGGTCAGGATCGGGTCCTTGTTGTCCGCCAGACCGTAGGAGAGATATCTCGAGTCGAACTTGAGCGCGACCTCGGCCGAGACAAAGGAATCCTCTTCCTCTTCGAGTTCGTTTTCGGCTTCAGCCTCTCCGTCGGCCCTCGCCGTGGCGCAAAGCATCGCCGCGGCGACGGCGCAGGAAACTGCAAAACGACCAGATTTCATTGTTGCCATTTTTTGATTCTTCCTTTTTTGGTTTTTGGGTGCGGGGATTATATCATATTTGCGCGACGCGTGCGGCGAGAAATCGAAAAAGTTTTCATCCGGCGTCTCGGGCGCCGCAACCGGCGGCGGCGGCGCGGCCGGCCAGGTCCTCGTCGCTGAGCGGACGCAAACCTTTGGCGCGCAGGTATCTGAGGGCGCGCAGATAGGCGGCTTCGGCGCCGGCCACGCCCTTCAGCGCGGCGGCGTTCTGGCGGGTTATGAAATCGTTCTTCCACGAACCGTCCGCGCCCTGGGTGCGCAGAATCTCGCCAACCGCGTCCGCACCGCCGTAGGCGAGAAGGTAGTCCCGCCCGGCGCCGCAGCTGCGGGTTCCGCCGCCGGAAAAGACGGCCGACAGCGCGAGCGCCACGGCGAGCGAGGCGGCGAGGACGGCCGCCGGCGCGAAACGACGGAACGGCGACAGGCGCCGGGACGGCGAGGCAGAGCGCTCCTCCGGAAACGCCGAACGCATCCGGCCGACAAGCGCCCGGTATTCAGGCCCAAGTTCCGCAAGCGTTTCTTCAAGATCTTCACTCATCGAAAAACTCCTTCAGTTTCTTCAACGCGTTCGACATCCGCGATTTGACCGTTCCGACCGGTATCCCCAGAATCTTTCCGACTTCGGCGTACGGAAGGTCCTGAAAGACGCCCAGTTCCACCACTTCGCGCAAGGGGTCGGAAAGCCTGCCGACCGCGCGCCTTACGTCGTCGCGGCCGACGAACGGCGGTTCCGCCGACGCGGGCCTGTCCTTTCCCCAGCGCTCCTCCCGCAGTTCCCTGCGAGTGTCGCGTCTGAGCGCATCGAGACGCACCTGCCGGGCCATCAGGAAGAGAAAGGTCGACAATTTGGCGGTTGGCCTGTATTCGCCGCGGTACTTCCACAAGCGAAGGTAGGTCTCCTGCACAAGATCCTCGCCTTCCGAATATGAAACGCCCTGACGCCAGAAAAAGTTCAAAAGATTCTTTTCGAACCTCCGCGCTTCAAGCATCAGACTTTCATCGGACATACGACGAAAGCTCCGCCGCGAGCGCGGAATATTCGAGAAAAATCCCGCCGTAAGCCCAGAAAACCGTCGGCAGAATTCCGCCGAACAGGCCGGCGAGAGCGCCAAATATCGCATCCGCCGGCTGGGCGAGCAGCTTGTTGACCGATTTCGCAACAACGAGCCGGACGAGCCCGAAAACGACCAGCGTCGCGACTAGGACGGCAAGCGCGCGCAGCCACTGCGCCTCGATCAGCGTTCCGGAATAGCGCCAGCCGAACACGGCCGCCGCCGCACCCGCGAGCGAACCAGCCAGAAACGCCAGCGCGCCGGAAAAGCCGCAGAAAAGCCCGAAGACGAATCCGGCGACGGCCAAACCGAGAAGGACGTAATCGGCGGCGAGAAGCTGCATGGCCCGGCGCTATTTTCTGCGGACCGGTATCGACTCGCGGTATTTCTGGTAGGCGTCGGCTATTTTGCCCTTCCCACCGGTCTTTCGTAGCGAGCGGATAAGCCCGTCGATCGCGGTTATGTTGGCCGGATCGGCGGCGACGGCGCGCGAATAGTACTCGGTCGAATTCGCCCACTGCGACATCGAGTACGCGAGATTGCCGGCGGCGATGAACGCCTTGGACGAGCCGGCGTTGAGTATGCAGGCCGTCTTGTAGAGATTGAGCGCCGTCTTCTTTCCATTGGCGGTGCCGTCGCTCTTCTCGATCAGCTGGGCGAGCGCGAACGCGGCCGGGAAGCTCAAAGGATCAGCCTTGACCGCCTCTTCGTAGCAGCGGCGGGCGGTTTTCGAATCTTTCTTCTTCATCGCGGCCTCCGCCTTCGCCATCGCGTCAGACGCAGCCGACGAATCGCGCCTCGACGCGCCGGATATCTCGGCCTTGCGCCTGGCTATGTCTTCCTTCAGCGCCTCGATGAACACGCGCTGCACCTTCTGCACGCGTGCGTCCGCCTCGGCCTCGAGCCGGACATAGGCCTCGAACTGTTCGAGCGCCGCTTCGTAATATCCGTAGGCGTCGCGGTAGAGCAGCCCGAGATGGTAGCGGGCGGAGGCGGCGCGCCGGTCGAGACGGATCGCCGAGAGATACGCGATACGGGCAAAGTCGCGGCGGTCGGCGCCGCGCGCGGTCTCGACGATTCCGCATCCGACCAGCCCGAGCGCACGGATCTGCGCGTCCAGCGACGTATCGTTGGCGACGACGTGGTACTTCTCCCAGGCGGAGTCGAACTCGCCAAGGTGGTAGTCGATTTCCGCAGAAAGCAGGACGATGTCGCTGCCATCGGCCATTTCGCCGGCGCGCGTTATCGCCTCCCTGGCGCCCTTGATGTCGCCGAGGTCGACATCGGCGCGCGCGAGCATCACCAGCGCGTCGACGTTGGTCGCGTTGCATTCCGCGGCCAGCGCGAACATCTTGGCCGCGCGGGCGGTGTCGCCCAGAGCATAGGCATCCATCCCCGCGGCGTATTCCTTCGAGCCGTCATCGGGGCCGCAGCCGGCGAAAACCAGCAGCAGCGCCGCCGCCGCCAGGCGGAAGTCAAGCGCGGATCCGAGCGAGAAATTCATCGCGTTTCGCCTCCATGGACGCTTTGGTCTTTGCTTCGAGATTGAGCCGCACGAGCGGCTCGGTGTTGGACATTCTGACGTTCGCCCACCAGCCTTCGCTCTCCCAGGCGTCGACCGTGACGCCGTCCAGCTCGAACACTTTCGCCTTCGCAGAATATTCCGCCTTGATCCTGGCGAGAACCTCGCCGGGCGGAACCGCCGTCTTCGTGTTGATTTCGCCGGACTGGAAATACTTGCGCAAAGGCGCGACAAGCTCGGAGAGCGGCTTTTCCGAAGCCGAGACGATGTTCGCGAGCGCGAAAGTCGCCATCGATGAAGACTCGGCCGTATAGTTGGCCTTGAAGTAGTAGTGGCCGGAAAGCTCCCCGGCGAAGATCGCATCGTTCTGCCGCATCTGGTCTTTGATGAACGAATGCCCGACGCGCGACATCATCGGCCTTCCTCCGGCGGCGGCGATCGCCTCCTCGCAAACTTTCGTCGACCTCAAATCGTAGAAGCACGCCGCACCCGGATTGGATGCGAGCAGATCGCGGGCGACGAGCGCGGTCACGAAATCCATGGGAACCGTCTCACCCTTCTCGTCCACGAAACCGGCCCGGTCGGCGTCGCCGTCGTACGCCACGCCGAATGCGTATTTGCCGGGATTCGCCTTTATCAGCGACTGGAGGTCGGCGAGCGTCTCGGTCTTCAGCGGATTCGCCTCGTGGTTGGGGAAGTCCCCGTCGTATTCGCCGTAGAGCGAATCGTACGAAATGTCGCTGCCGCCGAACGCGACCGATTCAGCGATACCCATTCCGTTGGCGAAATCGAGCGCGAGCCGGAGCGGCCTTTTCATGTGCGCGAATTTGCGCACGTGCTCACCGTAGGCCGCGGAAACGTCGGCCTTCACCACCTTGCCCGCTCCGTAGGGAGGCTCGAAACCGCTCATCCCAGCGACGAGCTTTTCGATATCCTTGATTCCGGTTGCGCCGGATATCGGCACCGCGCCGGCGCGGCAAAGCTTGCAGCCGTTCCATTCCTTCGTGTTGTGCGAAGCCGTGATCATCACCGAGCCGTCCGCGCCGAGCGAACCATTGGCGAAATAGCTCATCGGCGTCGAGACCATGCCGATGTCGACAACCTCCACCGCCTCGTCGACCAGCCCCTGCGCGAAGGCGGCGAACAGGGCCGGCGACGACTTTCTGCAGTCGCGGCCGACGACAACCTTCTTCGGGCGCAGGAACTGCGCATAGGCGCGGGCGATCTTGTAGAACATGCGGTCTGTCAACTCCTCGCCGTACACGCCGCGTATGTCGTACGCCTTGAAAATACCCATCGTTTTCTTCCTTTCCTTGTCTGTTTCGATTCGTTAAAGCCTTCAGTGGAGCGTCCCGTTCTCGAGCGTAAGTTCGCGGTCGCACACCGCCGCCGCTTCGGGAGAGTGCGTCACCATCACGAGCGCCGCCTCGCCGCCCCTCGAAAGTTCGGACAGGATGCGCAGAATGTCCGCGCCGGTCAGCGCGTCGAGATTGCCGGTCGGCTCGTCGGCGAGAACCACGCCGGGATCGGCCACCAGCGCCCGCGCCAGCGCCACGCGCTGGCGCTCGCCGCCCGAAAGCTCGCCAGGCAGATGGTCGCGCCGGCCGGAGAGACGCACCTGTTCGAGAAGCTCGAGCGCGCGCTCGCGGAAGCGTTCGCGGAGCTTGCCGGCGAAACGCCGCGCCATCGTCGGCAGCAGCACGTTCTCGAGCACCGTAAGCTCCGGCATCAGATGGTAGCTCTGGAACACGAATCCGACATTGTCCGGACGCGTAACCGTACCCGACGTCGGCTTCAGAAGTCCGCCGAGAATGTGCAGAAGCGTCGACTTTCCGGCGCCGGAGCGCCCGACAATCGCCACCTTCTCGCCGGCGCGGACCGAAAGGTTCACGCCCTTGAGCACTTCGATCGGACGCTGCCCCGGCAGTTTGAACCGTTTCTTCAGGTCGATCGTCCCCAGCACCACAGGTTTGAAGTCGCTATTCATTCAACGCCTTTATCGGGTCTTTCAGCGCCGCCAGCATCGCCGGCACGAGCGACGCCAGTATTCCGAAAACGTAGACGATTGCCACCGTCCAGACGATGTCTCCGAACACGATACGGTGCGGAATCTCGGCCAGCCCGTAGACCGACTCCGGGAACACCGGAACGCCGATCGAGCCGAGCCATTCGACGATATTCTGGAGATTCGACAGCACCGCCCAGCTCGCCAGCAGCCCGAGAACCACGCCTAGCGTGCACTGCACCATTCCGTGGACCATGAACACGCCCATTATTTCGCGCCGGCCGAACCCGAGCGCCTTCAAAAGACCGATCTCAGGAGTCTTCTGCACGGTCAGGACCAGCAGCGTGTTCATCACGCAGAAGAGCGCGACCAGCGAGATGAGAAGCAGCAGGATCGCGGTCATGTTCTTCTCGACCGCCAGCGCGCCGAACAGTTCGCGGTCTGCCTCCTGCCACGAAATCTGGCGCAGCGAACCGTCGAGCTCCGCAATCTTTCCGCAGATCTCGCCGAATTTCTTCGCGTCGGTCGGGCAGCCGGTCTTGACGTGGATCGCGAAAACTCCGCTCTCCATTCCCATTAGATCGCGCAGATTCGCGAGCGATGCGACCGCGTAGCCGGAGTCGTAGTCGTACTGCCCGCAGGAGAAGATTCCGCCTACCTTCCATTTGAGCGGCAGATACACCTCGTCGTTCGCCGCCAGCGTCTTCGGCGAATATACGACAACCTCGTCGCCGACCCTGACCCCGAGCGAACGGGCGACGTGGACGCCGAGGACGATCGTGTCGCCGTCGAGATCGAACGTGCCGGCTCGCGGCTGCCCGAGGCGGTAGGCGCCAGTAAAACCGGCGGCATCGACACCGATCAGAACCGGCGCGAGAACGCGTCCGCGGAACGAAAGTAGCACTCGCGTGTCGATCTCCGGCGTAACGCACGTCACACCATCGATTCCGCGAATCGCTTCCGCCAGGCGCTCTTCGCCGAAAACGGCATTCCCGGTTTTCGGTACCAGCGAAAGATGGGGCTTGAAGTCGAGAATCTTTTCTTCCCAGATGTCGCCGAAACCGGTCATCACGCTGCGCACGATTATCACGGCGGCGACCCCGAGCATGACGCCGAGAACCGACACGCAGGCGATCACCGACGCGACCGAGCGCTTTGGACGCAGGTATTTAAGCGCCAGGAAGGAAGAAAACCCCATCGTCAGATATCGACCTCGACATCAACGTCGTCGCCCTTGTCGACAGCCAGCTCCGCCGCATCGTCGTCCTTGCTCTCGGGTTCCGCCTCGCCGGCCTTGACCGAAGTCGTCGGCAGATAGCGGTAGTAGACCATCAGCTGGAGGGCGGCGAGGCAGGAATCCATGAACGGACGCGAGGTATGGGCGTCTTTATTCTCGAAATATCCCTGCTTGTGGCCTTTGCCCTTGTAGTCGTTGACCTTCTCCGGCAGATCGATTATGGCGCGCGGGTAGAGCTTCTTCATCGCGACGTTCCACTTCAGCCAGTTGTCTTCGTCAGGCTTGGTGGCGCCGGCGCGCATTCCCGCCTGGTATTTGCACTGCGTCGCGTAGTAGCAGTAGTACTGCGGGCAGACGATGCCGTCGTTGACCTTGGTGAGCGTCTTCGGGTCGAACGACGGCTGCCAGTCGCGCATGACGTCCAGCGCGTTCTTCGCCTCCGGCTCCGTGCCGTGGCCGAGAAGCTGCATCGCCAGACACCCCACGCCGGCGAGACCGGTCGCGCCGCCGGTGTTGCCGCCCATCGGCGTGTAGGTGAAGCCTGCGGTGCGCGAATAGCTGCGCTTCTTGAGGCAGGTTATCGCCTTCGCGATCGCCTTCTCGAGCCCCTCGGGCTTGAGGCCGGCCATCTTGCCGGCCTTCAGCGCCTGAATCGCCCACCCGGCGAACGAGAGGTCGTCGCGCGTCGATTTCGGATTGACGTTGTAGTCCCAGCCGCCGGTCGGCGACTGGCCTTTGATTATGCGGGTCAGACACTTCAGCGCCGCCTCTTTGCAATTCGGGTTTTTCGTGAGGCCGTACGCCTCGCTGAGCGCGTAGGTCGCAATCAGGAAGCTGTACTCGGATCCGTCCGACGGATTGAATCTCACCGTCTTTAGCGTCTTGGTCCCCTCTTGGTATTCCTGCTCCTGCAGATGGGCGAGCAGATATTCGACCGCGCGCTGCACGACCGGTCCGAAGTCGTGCTTGTACGGCGACGGGGAGCCGGGGAACTCGCCGTGCGCGAGATAGGTAAGAATCGCGAAACCGGTGTTCGCCGTCTCATAGCCGCCGCCGCCCCAGCTGCCGTCGGTATTCTGGGTCGCCTTGAGCCACCAGAGAATCTTCATCACGCACGCCTCGGTAAGGGCGTCGCCGTAGCCGTCGCCGCCCTGCGTCGCCGCGCCGATGCGGCCAGGGGTCCGCGAAGAGGCGAGCGAAGCCATCTTGACCGGCGACTGCACGAACGCAACCGCGTCCTGCGGAGCCGGTTTGGTCGAGACCTGGGTGTTCGGCGGGGTGGGGACCGGCGCTAGCGTGGTGACCGGAGAGGGACTCGGGGTGTCAACGGTGATTTCCATCTCCTCCATCGGCGGCGGCTCGATGTCGTCCGGCGGCTCCGGCTCGTCGACCGGCTCCTCGATCGGATCCTCCGCCTTGGCTATGTCGACGTTGATCACGGTCTTCTTTTGGCCGGAGACGGCGGTGACGACGATGAGGATTATCACGCCGAGAACCGGCGCGAGAATCGCGATCAGCGGCGCCGCCAACCGCTGGAGCTCGATGCGCGCTAGCTTGTACTCGCGCGAGGCGTGAGACATCCCCAGACCCTTGAACATGTCGTTCAGACGTCTGAAGAATCCGCGCTCCTCGTACTGCCTCTCGATCTCCTCGAGTCCGGCGGCTATCTCCTCGGCCGCGCCTTCCCCTTCCACAACCTCTTCGTATTCTTCCTCGGCCATATGACCTCCTTCCGGTTCACTGGGTGAACACGCTTACGCTGAAAAGTCCGTTCTTGTAGCAAATGTCGAGAACGTCGACCAGCGCCTTATGGGGGCTGTCCTCCGTGCATCTGACGATGATCGGGGTCTTCTTCGACGTGCGCGCGATCTCGCGCAGATTGGTGTCGAGTTCGCTGCGCTTGACTTCGCGGGAATTGTAGAGAATGACGCCGTTGGGGCTGTTGTCGTAGCGCCGGCCCACTTCGATGGTTACGGTGATGTCGTCGTTGTTCGTCGCGGCGCCTGACGCCTGGGGGCGGTTGACGTTCAGCTTGGAGAAGACGTCCTCCTGCTTGATCGTCACCACGAAGAAGATGATCAGTTCGAACACGACGTCGATCATCGGCGTCATGTCGAGCTGGGGATTGTCCTGGGGCTTCCTCGCCATAATGTCACTTCACCCTCTTTAGACGCTTTCGCGAATGCGTTTTGTCCTCCTGCACGGCGGTGAACGAAATCTTCCAGATTCCGGCGGCGCAGAATGCGTTCATCACCTGGGCGACCGCTTTGTGGGGAACCGCGAAATCCGCGCGGATCATGACCGGGAACTCGCCGTATTTCTCTTTGCGGATCTTCACTCTTCGCGCAATCTCGTCCATCGTGATTTCGACGTCGCCCATGGAGACGCGCGGCTTGCCGCGCCTCGGCCCGTCCTTGTGCAGACCGATGTCGATCTGCATGTGCGTCGGCGGCAGTTCGTCTGGCGTCAGCACGACTCCGTGCTGCCCGTCCTCCAGCTCGATCGTCTCGTCCTTCTTCTGCGCCTCGACGAGCGTGACGACGAAGAAGATGATCAGTTCGAACACGACGTCGATCATCGGCGTCATGTCGAGCTGGGGGTTTTGTTGTGGTTTTCTGGCCATTTACGCCACCGCTTCGCCGCCCTCTTCGCCGGAGACCTCGACGTTGCGCAGCCCGTTCAGGAACTCCATCGTAACCGCCGTCATTCTGAGAATGAGACGGTTGGCGTTGTTGCGCAACGAATAGAACACGGTAATCGACGGAATGGACACGATGAGGCCGCCGGCGGTAGTCCAAAGCGCCTGACCGATCGAGTTGGCCAGCGCGGCCGCGTCGCCGGCGCCGCCGGTGGCGAGGGCTTGGAACGTCAAGATCATTCCCTGGACCGTTCCGAGCAGTCCGAGCGACGGACCGAGGTTGGAACAGACCGATATCCACGTCAGCCGCTGCATGAGCTTCTCCTGCTCGAGGTCGGAGGCGGCGGTCACCGCCTCCTGAATGACGTCGAAGCCCTCTTCCACGTGCTGGAACGCCGCAGCGAGGATGTTCGACATGCATGAAGGCGTGTTCTGGCACGCCTCCATCGCGGCCACGATGTCTCCTTCGCCCATCGCCGCCTGCACCTGGTCGACGAGCCGCTTGGGCATCAGCTTCTCGGGTTTGATGAGAATCGAGCAGTCGATCGCGAAATAGATCGCAAGTCCCGCGTCGACGAACAGCGCCAACCACAGCAGCATGCCCACAACGCCGGAGCCGAATACGATCTGGTAGAATCCGCCTCCGCTCTTGCCGCTCGACGCGACAGTCGACTGGTCGACCACCTGCCCGCTTTCGTCGACCATCTCCTGTCCGGCCGACTGCAACGCCGCCATTGGCGCCGCGCAGGTCCCGACCAGAATTGCAAAAGCCGCAAACGTTTTTCTTGCCTTGTTCATCGTGTTTTGTCCCTTTGGTTGGTTTTAGATCTTGCGGGAGGAAGCGCGCATTTCCTCCGCGCGCGACGCATAACCCAGTTTGTCGAGGCAGTTCGCCGCTTTCTGCATCGCGTC
>JAGDAE010000299.1 GCA_017959645.1 Kiritimatiellia bacterium | reverse complement strand
GTGCTGAAGCCGTGATCGTAAAAATGCTCCACCTCGATCTCGTGGCGCTGGCGTCCGAAAAGGACGCGGCGCTCGAGCGTCTTCGCTCGCTCGGGGCGGTGCATATCGATTTTTCGCATGCGTGCGGCGCCGGGGTGGCGGCGGCGCGCGGCGAGCTCGAAGACGCCGGGAAGGCGGTCAGGCTTATCCTCAAGGCGCGCGGCAAAGATCGTGACTGCGAGATACGTCCGGCGGGCGTGGCGCAGGTTTTGGCGATCGACGCCGACCGCGCGAAGCTGTCTGAGGCGGCTGAGGCGCTGAGGCGCGAGATTGCGATTTACGCGCCGTACGGCGATTTCGACCCGGCGCTCGCGAAGAAGTTGATCGATTCCGGCGTCGATCTGTCGGGCGTGGCGGAGCTGCCGGCGAAACTGCCGGCGATGCGGCTTTCGAAGATGCGCGAGAAGCTCGCGCGCATCGAGAACCGCATCGCGATCGACATGGCGAAGATCGCGATGTGCGACGAGAAGGCGATACTCGCGCAGCATCCGTCGCTTTCGGACGCGCTCGAATTCGCGGCCGCGATGGAGACGATGGGCGAGCAGGGGAAGCTGGCGTTCGTCAGCGGATGGATTCCGGAGCCGAAGACCGGCAAGCTCCGCGCGGCGGCCAGAGAGAACGGCTGGGGCGCGCTTCTGCGCGAGGCGGAAGACGGCGAAAACCCGCCTACGCTGATCGAGCCGCCGAAGATCTTCCGTCCGGTCAAGGCGCTGTTCGAGGGGCTCGGGATCGCGCCGGGATATTCCGAATCGGACGTGTCGGTTCCGTTCATGTGCTATTTCTCGCTCTTTTTCGCGATGCTGGTCGGCGACGGCGCGTACGGGGCGATATTCCTGGCCGCGACGCTGCTCGCGCGCAGGAAGCTGCCGAAGGCGTGGTTCACGCTTCTTTGCGTATTTTCGTGCGCGACGGTTCTGTGGGGGCTTTTGAGCAACACGTGGTTCGGCGCGGCGCTGCCTTTCGCGAAGGAGTGGCCGACGGCGAGATGGCTCGCCGGCGAGGGCGCGGAGCCGGGGCGCGAATACGACAACATGATGTTTCTCTGCTTCACGATCGGGGTCACCCATCTCGTGCTGGCCAGGGTGTGGAGCGGCATTTCGAAGATCAATTCGCTTTCGTGCGTTTCGGAGTTCGGCTGGGCGGGGATAATCGTCTTCATGTACGTGCTCACGAACAATATCGTCGGCATCTTCGGCGGCGTGCCGGCATGGAGCTGCTGGATGTTCGGCGTTTCGTTCCTGGCGGTGTTCGCACAGGCGAAGGGGATCGACAAGGGAATGCTTTTCCTCAATACGATGTCGGTGCTCGGCGACATAATCAGCTACGTGCGCCTTTTCGCGGTCGGGCTCGCGTCGGTCAAGGTCGCGCAGAACTTCAATTCGATGGCTGTCGGCCTGGCGTTGCCGGTCTGGATAAAATGGCTGCCGCTGGCGCTGATACTGCTGATCGGCCACGGGCTCAATCTCGCCATGGCGGCGCTTTCGGTGCTCGTGCACGCCGTGCGCCTGAACACGCTCGAATTTTCAAACCACAAAGGCATAAGCTGGGCGGGATACGCCTTCAAGCCTTTCGCAAAAACCAAGGAGTAAGCAAAATGGATCCTATGATTGTCGCAGGCGCGATCGCCTGTCTGGGGCTCAGCGCGACGGGGAGCGCTTTCGGAACCGGTTTCGCGGCTTCGGCGGCCGTCGGCGCGTGGAAGAAGTGCTACGCGGCCAACAAGCCCGCGCCGTTCATCCTGCTCGGCCTGGTCGGCGCGCCGATAACGCAGATGCTCTACGGAATGATACTGATGTTCATCATGATCGGCAAGAGCGGCGCGGCGGCGGGGACGGGGCTCGCGTGCCTGCTGCTCGGGATCTTCGCCGGTCTCGGCATCGGCTTTTCGGCGCTCTTCCAGGGGCGCGCCGCGGCGGCCGGCTGCGACGCCCAGGCCGAGACCGGACAGGGCCTCACCAACTACTTCGGCGCGCTCGGCATAGTCGAAACCGTCGCCATCTTCACGATGGTGTTCACGATCATCGCTCTGGGCAAGATCGCCTGAAGCGATGCGCTTCGGACCCTCCCAGGGTTGGTTCGCCGCCTTCACCGCTGCATACGCGGCGCTGGCGGCGTTCGTTTTCTGGGGAACATGGTCGCTTTCGTCCGCGCCGGTCATGCCCGACTGCGCGGTCGCGTACGCGCCGGACCACGCCGCCGCGTTCTGCCGCCGCTGGCTGGAGAGCGGGAAGTTCGTGCCGGGCGACATCATCGCGTTTCTCGGCTCCCCGTATTTCTGGACGGAGCTGCAGTACGTCGTCGCCGACTACTGCGCGGCGCTCGGTCTCGTCTATTTTCTGCGCGGCAGGGGGTTGGGGCGCCTCGCCTCGTACGGCGCGGGGCTGCTGCTCGCGTTCAGCGGCTACTGGCTGACGCTTTTTTCCGCCGGTCATCTCGGCTGGTTCCAGTGGATGACGTACGGCGTTTTCGCGTTCGGGCTCGTCGACCGGGCGCTTGCCGGCGGCAGGCTGCGCCACTGGATACTGCTCGGGGCGGTACTCGCCTGGGGGAGTTTCTACCAGCC
>JAGDAE010000298.1 GCA_017959645.1 Kiritimatiellia bacterium | reverse complement strand
CGAATCCTTCGCGGCTGCTGAAGGCGCCATAAAGATCGCGCTCAACGCCAACAAGGTCAGGACGAAACCCCTCCGCGTCATCCTGAACGGTCTCGGAAAGGACGCCGCGTACATCATCTCTCGCATCAACGGCTTCACCTACGTGAAGACGGCGTTCAACAACAAGACCGAAAAGGTCCGCGTGGTCGAGAAGAATCCCTTCTCCAAGGGGCCGCGCGCGGCCGTGAACTGCTACGGCGCCGACAACGTGCCCGAGGGCGTCGCGATCATGAAGCTCGAGAACGTTGGCGTGTCGATAACCGGCAACTCGACGAATCCGACGCGCTTCCAGCATCCGGTCGCCGGCACCTACAAGAAGTGGTGCTGGGAGAACGGCAAGAAGTACTTCTCGGTCGCTTCCGGCGGCGGAACGGGCAGGACGCTGCATCCGGACAACATGGCGGCGGGCCCGTCCAGCTACGGAATGACCGATACGATGGGGCGCATGCATTCCGACGCCCAGTTCGCCGGCTCCTCGTCGGTTCCGGCGCACGTCGAGATGATGGGGCTCATCGGCATGGGCAACAACCCGATGGTCGGCGCCACGGTCGCGGTCGCGGTCGCGGTCGAGGAAAGCTTCAAAAAGTAATCCGGCAAAGGCGAATCCCATGAATAAAACGATGGTGGCAGCACTGTTCTTCGCGGCTGCGGCGCAATGCCGCGCGATCGGGCCGATCGAGCCGCGCCTGACGTTCAAATACGGCGGCGAACCGGTCGATTCGGCGCTGGCGCAGAAGTCGGTTCGCGAAGAGAACGGACGCAAGTTCGAAACCATGAGATTCGACGACGGGCTCGAAGTCACCATCGAGTCCGTCCGCCACGGCCTTGCGACCGACTGGGTAGTCTGGTGGGAGAACAGGGGCGAGGGCGACACGAAGCGGATCTCGGAGGTCAACGACTGCGACATAACGGTTCCTTTCGAGGCCGACGAGATACCGCCCAACCAGGTCGCGTGGGTGCACAACGACGGCATCCTGCGGCTGTTCGTCCACCGCGGCTCGATATACGACGACAGCGAGTTCTACTGCGACGCGACCTCGACGCCGTGGTACAACGCGCCGGCCAACTCGCTCACGCGCCACGTAGGGTGCGAGCGGCGCTATCTCAATCCGGGGCAGGGACGCTCTTCGGACGAGATCTTCCCGTTCTTCAATTTCAACAAGGGCGACACGGGCTTCATACTCGCGATCGGCTGGTCGGGGCAGTGGAAGCTCGACGCCAGCCGTCTCGAAGACTGGTCGGTGAACGCCAAGAGCGGAATCGAGAATCTCGACTTCTATCTCAAGCCCGGCGAGAGGATCCGCACCTCCAGCACGGTCGCGCTGCCGTACGAAAACGGCTACACCAAAGCGCAGAACGATTTCCGCCGGCTCGTGAAAGAGCACTATTCGCTCATCGGCCGGCCGGGGCGGCCCGAGCACGCGCCGTATTCGATGATGCTCTGGGGCGGACTCAACTCGGAGCAGCTTTCCGATCGCGTCGAGTTCGCCGGCAGGAACAATCTCGGCTTTGAATACGCCTGGGTCGACGCCGGCTGGTACGGAACCTACACGACGCCCAGCCGCAACGAATTCGAGGGAGAGTGGTCCGGGCAGGTCGGCGACTGGCGCATACACGAGAAGTTCCATCCCGACGGGTTCAGGGATTTCGCCGAGACCGTGAAGAACAACGGCATGAAATTTCTGCTCTGGGTCGAGATCGAGCGCACCTGCGCGGGAACGCCGGTCAGGAACGAGCATCCGGACTGGTTCCACGGCGACCTGCTCGATCTCGGCAATCCCGAGGCGTGGGAGTGGGCGCACACGATTCTCTCTACGCTCATACGCGATCTCGACATCAAGTGCTACCGGCAGGACTTCAACATGAACCCGCTTCCGTGCTGGAACTCCGGCGACAGCGAGGGCAGGGCGGGAATAACGCAGATCAAGCACATCATGGGCCTCTACCGCCTGTGGGATTCGCTGCTCGAGGAATTTCCCGATCTCATCATCGACGACTGCGCATCCGGCGGGAGGCGCATCGACATCGAGACCGTTCGCCGGTCGGTTCCGCTCTGGAGGAGCGACTACCAGTGCCCGGCGAATTCCGACCCCGACGTCGCGCAGAACCACACGATCTGCCTCGCTCGCTGGCTCCCGTACCACGGAACCTCCTACGGCCGGCCGTACGGCGACTGGTACCGCGCCCGCAGCGCCTACACGACCGGCATGTGCTCGTCGTCGTTCTGGACTTGGGACGAAGACCCTTCCAAGCTGACGCAAGAGGATATCGAGTGGTTCAGGAAGTCGGGCGAGGAATACAAGAAGGTGCGCGAACTGATGGAGGGCGATTTCTATCCGCTTACCGACATGGAATTCAGAACCGTCAAGAGCACGTGGGCGGCGTACCAGTTCGACAACCCCGATCGCGGCGATGGAGTCGTTCTCGCGTTCAGGCGCGCGGCTTCGCCGATGTGCAGGGCGAAATTCAGTCTCGGCGGCGTCGACGCCGGCAAGACGTACGTGTTCACCGATGCGGATAATGGCGGATCGTTCGCGATCGAAGGCGCGAAACTCGCGGCTGACGGGCTCGAAGTCGACATCGAAACTAAGCGCACCGCAAAAATACTCTACTATACCGCAAAATGAAGAATCCCGCAATAGGTTTCATCGGCGGCGGCAAAATGGCGGAAGGGATACTTTCCGCCATTGCCGTCAAAAGCGCAGTCATGATCGGTGAAAAACTGGCCGACCGCGCGGAATATCTGCGCTCGCGCTACGG
>JAGDAE010000031.1 GCA_017959645.1 Kiritimatiellia bacterium | reverse complement strand
GTTGGTCGGAACCGAGCTTACGCGAAGGTCGAGGTCTTTGCCGTTAACGGTGATCTGGATTCGCCCGTCCTGCGGTATGCGCTTCTCGGAGATCTTCATCTTCGACATGATCTTGAAGCGCGAGATGATCGCCGACTGCAGCCGCTTCGTGGGCGAATCCATCTTCCTGAGCGCGCCGTCGATGCGGTAGCGCACGCGGAACTCCTTCTCCATCGGCTCGATGTGGATATCCGACGCCTTCATCTTGATCGCGTTGGTGATTATCATCGTCGCGAGCTTGATCACCGGCGCGTCGTCGCCCGTGGCGTCCTCGACGCCCTCGATCGAATCGCGCGTCTGCACGTCGGCCGGCTCGTCGGCCTGGTAGAGCTTCGCCGTCGCCGCCTCGATCTCCGCGCGCGGCGAGATGACCGCCTGCACGTCGCGCCCGTGCAGAACGTACCTGAGCGAATCGATCGCGTCGTAGCCCATCGGGTCCGAAAGCGCGACGGTTATCGAATCTTCGTCGGCCACCACCGGCACCACGCCGTAGCGCTTGGCGATGTCGGCCGGAATCTCCTTGGCGAGAGCCGGGTCGATCGCGTCCGCGTTGACGTGGCAGTACTTGAGGCCGAACTGGTCGGCGACAGTCCCGAGGACATCGTCTTCGCCGACGATGCCGCCGGCCACGAGAACGTCGAGCGCGGTTTCGTTCTCCGCGCGCATCGACTTCGCCGCCGCGTCGACCTGCTCGTCGCTCAGATACCCGCGTTCGACGAGTATCTGCAGCACGTATTCATCGTTGCTTGTCATATTCTTGTTGCAGGATTATACTCTTTTCGTCCGCGCCTGGCAACCGGAAACCCGGTTTGCCGCCCCGACGAAATCGCCGAGCGTGCGCATCCCCGGGATGTCCTCCAGCCGGTACTCGACGCCGAAGAACTTCTCCGCCTCCATCACCAGCCGCAGATGGTTTACGCTGTCCCATTGCGGAACCGATCCGTGCGAGGACGAAAGATCCAGCCCCTCGACGCCGAGAAGACGTCCGGCGAAGTCGACCATCGCCTCGCCGAACAGCGCCGGGTCGGACGTCACGCGCTTCTGCAGCGCGGCGCGCTCTTCCGGCGCGGCGGCGAGCAGCGATTCGTACGCGCCGCTCATCTCCGCCCCCCGCGGAAAAGTCCGGCGGCGGCCAGCGCGAGCGCAAAGAGCGTCGCGAGTGCCGACAGCGCGAACATCGCCGTCTTCGCCGTGAAGCCGCCGGCGTACGGCGTGCCGCGCTCCGGCCGCGCGCGCGGAACCGCCACGCACGCGTAGTCTCCGACGCTCCCGGCGATTTTTGCGTTCGCCGCGAGCGCTTGCGCGCGCGGAACGAAAGTGTATTCGCACTTGACGTCCTGCGGGGCGCAGTAGAGCCGGTCGACGCGCGCGAGATCGGCCGCGCCCGCGAGAACCGCGAGCGCGAGTGCCGGCGCCATGAACTTCGCGCCTTTCAGCGAAGACGCCGCCTCGATTCCGTACGCGGCGAGGACGGCCAGGCAGAATTCGGCAAGATGGAGCCACTTGACCGGCGCGCGCAGATAGTCCCCGAACGGCAGCGCGTAGACGATGCGGTAGACCGTCTCGCAATTGCGCCCGAGCGAGAAAAGCCAGAACACGAACGCGCAGACCGCGAAGAACGCCACCTCGCGGCGGCGGAAACCGGCCGCGAGGCCGATCGCGGCGAGAACGCAGGTGACGAGACCGGCGTAGAGCGAGTGTTGCCGCCAATTGCCGCTCTTCGCTCCCAGGGGGCGCCCCAGCGCGCCGGTGTACGGCTTGACGTCCCGCCCGCCGCGGCGGCCGAGCGCGAGCGTGAACGGGCAGCTCGTGTCGCCGTTCAATCGCGGCACGAGAAGTTCGAGTGTCTCCGCCGGCGGCAGCGACCAGTTGGTGACGAATATCCAGCGGGCGTCATCGGCGGGCACCGCGCCGCCCAAGGTCTGGCCCGATTCGATCTGCCGGTCGCGTCCGGCGAGATCTTCGCTCAGCGCGTTGCGGAACGACGGCATGCCGATCGCCAGAAAAACCGCCAGCGCAGCCGCCGAGCCGGACGCGAACCGGCGCCAGAATCCATCGCCATTCTTTTCGCGCACGAGCGCGAAGACGAAATAAGCGAACGTGAATACGGTGAAGAGCAGCCACAGGTCGGGCTGGTAGAAACTCCCCCACGCGAGAACCGCCCCGAGCAGAATCCAGTGGCGCAGCCTGCCGCCGGCGAGCGCCCGGTCGGCGAGCCCGAACGCGAAGACGCCGTACGTCATCCACTGGAACCAGCC
Organism: Kiritimatiellia bacterium; assembly: GCA_017959645.1. Lineage (GTDB taxonomy): Bacteria > Verrucomicrobiota > Kiritimatiellia > RFP12 > UBA1067 > UBA1067. The sequence continues at coordinate 131 of JAGDAE010000031.1, read as the reverse complement.
GAGATGCCCGGCCGAAAAAAGCGTCAGCCAGTAGCCGCTGAACGCGAGCAGCAGCCCCGCGCCGTACGAGGCGAGGCGCCCCAACCCCCTGCCGCGCAGAAAATAGACGAGACCGAGCGCCGCGCAGTAGT
>JAGDAE010000297.1 GCA_017959645.1 Kiritimatiellia bacterium | reverse complement strand
GCGGAGAGAATCCGTCAGACAGGCCGGGGATCCGCCATGTTGCGGATTCCCGGTTCGTTTTTGCCGCAAGCCGCCGCGCCGGCTGAAAATATGATATAATACCCGCATGGACGAATACGAACTTGCAGGAATCGAGACGATCGCGCGAGGAGTCGCGATACGCGGGGGGCGGCTCTTGCTTTGCAGGGCGAAGGGCGGCGGCACCACGTATCTGCCGGGCGGCCACATCGAGTTCGGCGAGACCGGACGCGAGGCGCTCGTCAGGGAGATGAAAGAGGAAACCGGCGCCGACGCGAAAGCCGGGGCGTTTCTCGGGGTCGTCGAAAATTCGTTCATGCAGCACGGCAAGCCGCACGCCGAGATCAATCTCGTCTACGCGCTCGATGTCGGCGACGGGGAAATTTCGTCCCGCGAGGACTGGATAGAATTCGAGTGGCGCGAACTTTCGGATCTCGGCGATCTGCTGCCCGAGGCGTTCCGCGCGCTCGGCGAAAACCCGGAAACGAGATTCGAGGCCTGAATGCTCCACGTCGTGGCAACTCCGATCGGAAATCTCGGCGACATTTCGCAGAGGGCGATCGATACGCTCAGGAACGCCTCGCTGATCGCGTGCGAAGACACCCGCCGAACGTGGACGCTGCTTTCGCATCTCGGCATTCCGCGCCCGGAGATGGTGTCGTACCGGCAGGGAAACGAGGAACGCGTGGCGAGGGCGGTGATAGCCGCGGTGAAGGAGGGGCGCGAGGCGGCGCTGTGTTCCGACGGCGGATACCCGGGAATCTCCGACCCCGGATACCGGCTGATCCGCGAGTGCGCGAAGGAAGGGGTCGCCTACGACGTCGTACCCGGCGCGTCGGCGGTCGGCGTCGCGCTGCTGATGAGCGGGCTTTCCACCAGCTCGTTCTCGTTTCGCGGCTTTCCTCCGCGCGGACCCGGCGCGCTGAGAAACTGGTTCGCCGAAGACGCCGCCAGCGAGCACACGCTCGTCTGCTACGAATCGCCGTACAGGATCGCCGCCACTCTCGAGGCGGCTTTCGACGCGCTCGGCGACCGCGAAGCGGCGGTCTGCATCGAGCTGACCAAGCTGCACGAACGCGTCTCGCGCGGATACCTTTCGGATCTCGCGAAAGAGTTCGCCGGCGCGAAGGTGAAAGGCGAGGTGGCGCTCGTGATCGCCGGAGCCAACCCGAAATTCAGACGCAGGGAGGAAACAAAAGATGCTTGAAGAAGAGATCGAACGGCTGAAGAAAGAACGCGACGCCGTCATTCTCGCCCACAACTACACGCGCGGCGAAGTCCAGGACGTCGCCGACCACACGGGCGACTCGCTGGAGCTGGCGAGACTGGCGACGGAAGTCGACGCCAGCGTGATAGTGTTCTGCGGCGTGTATTTCATGGCAGAGACCGCGGCGATACTGAACCCTTCAAAAACGGTGCTGATACCCGATCCGTCTGCCGGGTGCCCGATGGCCGACATGATAACCGGCGACCAGCTGCGCGAACTCAAGGCGAAGCATCCCGGCGCGGTTGCCGTGTGCTACGTGAATTCGACCGCCGAGGTAAAGGCGGAATGCGACATCTGCGTGACGAGCGGCAACGCGGAAAAGGTGATGGCGACGATCCCGCGAGACCGCGAGATCATATTCGTCCCCGACCGGCATCTCGGCTCCCACGTGTCGGCGCTCGAGGGGCGCGAATACGTGCTGTGGCCGGGGTACTGTCCGACCCATGCGCGGCTAACGGCGAAGGCGATCGCCGACGCCAGGGCGCAATATCCCGGTGCGCCGGTGCTGGTGCATCCCGAATGCCCGAAAGACGTGCGCGACGTCGCCGATGAGAGGCTCTCGACTGGGGGAATGTGCCGGTACGCGCGCGAATCTTCCGCCGGCACGATAATCGTCGGCACCGAAACCGGAATCCTCCACCGTCTGCGCAAGGAGAATCCGTCCAAGCTGTTCGTGCCGGCCGGCGACCGGATGGTGTGCCCGAACATGAAGAAGACCACGCTCGAGAATCTCGCCGCCTCGCTTCGCGAGATGAAGACGCGGGTGAGCGTTCCGGAAGAAACGGCCGCGAAGGCCAGACGCGCGATCGACGCGATGCTTGCGGTATGAAGACCTACGTCTGCGGACACAGAAACCCCGACGTCGATTCGGTGATGAGCGCGTGCGCGCTCGCAGATCTCAGGCGCCGGACTGGAATGGACGACGTCGAGGCGATCTGCGCCGGCCGTCTGCCCGAGCGGGCGCGCTGGGTGTTCGAACGCTTCGGGATGAAGCCGGTCAGGGCGGTGCGCGACGTATACGTCCGCGTCGGCGATCTTGTCGACCCGGGCGTCCCTTCGATTGATGCGTCGCTGCCGCTTGTGGACGCTCTGCGCAGGCTCGAAGAGAGCGGCGAGTCGTCTCTGCCGGTAAAGGACGCGGACGGAAAATTCGCCGGCATGCTCTCGCCGGCGAAGCTGCTGCCGCTTTTCATCGCGAAAGCCGATCTTTCGGTTCCGGCCGGCGAAGTGCCGCTATATTCCGGCCAGGTCTTCGGCGCGGGGGAGCGGGTCCACGACATCAAGGCGGCGGCGATACGCAATTCGCACAACCATTTCCCGGTCGTTGACGATTCGGGCCGGCTCGTCGGCACGGTTCTCAAGCGGGCTTTCGCCGAACCGCCGCCGGTGAACATGATTCTCGTCGACCACAACGAAATCGAGCAGGGTATACCAGGCCTCGAAGAGCTGCCGGTGGTCGAGGTCGTCGACCACCACCGCATAGCGTTCGCGGCGACGAAAGAGCCGATACGCTACACCGCCGACGTTGTCGGCTCGACATGCACG
>JAGDAE010000296.1 GCA_017959645.1 Kiritimatiellia bacterium | reverse complement strand
GAAGTGCTGAACGCGTTTCTCGAAGAGGCGGACAGGATTCTCCCGGCGATTGTCGATTTCGGCCCCGACAAAATGAAAAACGCTATCGCGGTCTGGACGGCGATGGCGAACGCGGACGGGAATATGTCGGAGGTCGAACGCCAGGCAATCGATTGTCTGGCAAAGACGCTCGCCGCGAGAAATCTGACGCAGACGCAGGCGTCCGTCGCTGGAGTTGCCATCCCGCGCTGATGCGTTCCGGCTTGCCGGTATTTTCGCACGGCGGCGGCAAAATATGATATAATACACCACCGTTATGGATATTCTGGCGACGAAATTGAACAAGACGCTCGGGGAGGCGGCGGATTTTCTGTCGCCGGCCGGGCGCAGGATGTATTTCCCCTACGGCGGCATACTCGGCCAAGGAGCGGAGGCGAAGTCGTGCGAGACCAACGCCACCATCGGCATGGCTTTCGAGGAGGACGGTTCCCCGCTGGTGATGGACTGCTTTCGGCGCAATATCGCGCTCGACAAGAAGGCGTTTCTCTACGCCGGCAGTTTCGGTCTGCCGAAATTGCGCGAGCGGTGGAAGCAGATGCAGATCGAGAAGAATCCTTCGCTGAAGAAGGTGCGTTTCTCGAAACCGGTCGTCACGAACGCGCTTACCCACGGGCTTAGGATCGCGGCGGAACTGTTCGCGGGCGCCGGCGACGAGCTGGTCATTCCCGATCTTTTCTGGGACAACTACGAGCTCATTTTCAAGACGGCGGTCGGATGCAAGGTGCGCAAGTTCAATACCTTCCGCCGCGGCGGATTCGATGCTGCCGCGATGAAGGAGGCCCTGCTCGCGCCGGGGAATAAGAAGATACTCATTCTCAATTTCCCGAACAACCCGACCGGCTATACCGCGACGGTGTCGGACGCGAAGAAGATCGTCTCGGCCGTGCGCGCGGCGGCGAAGGCGGGCAAGAAGACGGTCGTCATACTCGACGACGCCTACTTCGGGCTGGTCTACGAGAAAGGCATTCACGCCGAATCGATGTTCGCCGAATTCGCGACGCTCGATCCGAACGTGCTGGCGGTAAAGCTCGACGGCACCACGAAAGAAGATTACGTCTGGGGGCTCAGGGTCGGCTTCGTCTCGTTCGCGTTCAAGGGTGCGAGCGACGAACAGCTCGCCGCGCTCGAGGCGAAGGCGGCGGGCAACGTGCGCAGCAGCATATCCAACGCCTCCGCGCTCGGACAGCACCTCGCGATCGCGGCGTATTCCGATCCCGGCTACGCGGCGCAGAAACGCGAGAAGTACGCGGTTCTCAAGCGGCGCTATCTCAAGATACGCGCCATTCTCGCGAAGAATCCCAAATACGCCGAAAGCTTCGAGGCGATGCCTTTCAACAGCGGCTATTTCATGTGCGTGAAACCGGTCGGCGCCGATGCCGAGGCGGCAAGAAAGCTGCTTATCGCGAAGCATTCGATCGGCACGGTCGTGCTGTCGGGACTTTTGCGGCTCGCGTTTTCCACCATTCCCCTGAATAAACTCGATCATCTGTTCGCGTGCGTGGACGACGCGATACGCGAACTCAAAGAAGGAAATAAACGATGAAAAAAGCAGTCATGCTGTTCGTTGCCGCGGTCGCGGCGTGCCGGGTCTTCGCCGCGTGGGAGAAGGTCGCCGAAATACAGATCGCGGACAAAGGGGCTTTGACGCAGGCCGCGATGAAACTCGGGGAGCTTACCGGCAACCAGATGATCGGGTCGATGCTGGCGGCGAACATCCCCGACGCGCCGCATTCCGACATAATGGGGGCGATGCGTGTCGATTCGCAGTATCTGGCGGCGATTTATCTCGAGACCGACATGCTGTCGGCCGCGAAGCTCGACGATGCGGGCGAGGGCGCGCTGCTGTATCCGGCGACGGTCGGCAAGGACGGTTTTCTGGCCGCCAATCCGGCATATTCCGAGAAGGACGGCGTCTGCACCGATGGCGAGCAGTTCGTGGCGTTTTCGGGCGACGGCAAGTGGGCGGGAATCGCCAAGAATGCGGAGCTGGCGAAGAAGGCGCTTGGCGAGATACCTGCGGCGTCGGCCCCGATGAAGGGCAGTCTTGTGCGTGTCGCGGTTCCGCGCCGCGGCATCGAGGCGTTGCGCGTGGTGGTGGACGAGGCGCTCAAGACGGCCGACGCCACGAACAGGAACGCGATCGCCTCCGCCAAAGTGCTGCTCGACAGCATAAACGGATTGAAGGCGTCGTTCACGCTTGGCGACAAAGGCGCGGATGTGGCGTTCGTCCTCAAGATCGCCGACGAGAATCTCTTCGCCGGGGTCGAGAAGGGCGCCATCGCGTCGCCGCTCGCGTTCGCGGACAAATCCGCGTTTTACGCCGGCGAGCACGCGGCGGATGTCGGATGCTGGCGCATAGCCGAGGCGTATGCGGCGGCGGAGGATGTTCTTCGCAAACACGAAATCGAACTTTCGCAGTTCATCGCGTGCGGCGGCGACGCGAACGATTTCTCGCTTACGATCGACATCCCGGCGATGGCTGCGGCCTGCATGTCGGCGGCGCAGAATCCCGCGTTCGACAATTTCGATCCGGAAGCTTTCAAAAACGAATACGACGCGGCGGTGGCCGAAATCTCGGGATTTGAATGGAAAGGTCCGGCGCAGCGCTTCGCGTACCGTCTGAAAGATCGCGAATTCGTCGCCGCGCCCGGCGAGCGCTTCGCCGCGACGCTGCCGGACGTGAAAGACAGGCAGGTGCTTTCCGCAGGTTTCATATCGGTGTACGGACTGCTTCGCGCGGCGATCGACCAGCTGCTGCCGATGGCGCCGCAGGAGGCGTTCGGGCAGATCAAACTGCTCGTCGCGCAGCTTCCCGTCGAACCGGTCGCCGGAAGCGCCTCTGCGGGTTGGCGCGACGGCGACAAGATAAAGGGCGTGTTCAGAATCTCGACGGACGAGATAAAGGGAATCGCTTCGATCGTCAACGCCGCGATGGGCGCGATGATGGCGGCGGGGATGCAGTAAGCCGCAGTGACGATAAAGGCATACGCCAAGGTAAACCTGACGCTCGAGGTTTACGGAATACGCGCTGACGGCTATCACGAGCTCAGGTCGATCGTGATGCCGATCGCGCTCGCGGATACGATCGGGATTTCCGAAGCTGAAGGGATAAGCTGCGACACCGGTTTCGCGGACGATCTTTGCGTAAAGGCGGCGCGCGCGCTCGATCCGGAAGGTTCGCGCGGCGCGCGCATACGCGTCGAGAAGCGCATCCCGGTCGGCGGGGGGCTGGGCGGCGGCAGCGCCGATGCCGCGGCGACGCTGATCGCGCTGAACGAAATGTGGAAGCTCGGCAAAACACTCGAGGAGCTGGCGGCGATCGGCGCATCGGTGGGGAGCGACGTGCCGGCGCTGGTTCTCGCGCAGTCGGGTTCGCCGGTTCTTATGGAAGGCCGCGGAGAGCGAACGATGGTGCTCGACCGTGCGGAGAGGGTAGATATCGTTCTCGTGAATCCCGGCGTGCATTCATCCACGGCGGAGGTGTATGCAAGGTGCGCGGCGCGACGCGAGCGTCCGCAAGGTCGCGTCAACGATCTCCAGGCCGCGGCGATAGCGATCCATCCGGAAATCGGCACGGCACTGACGGCGCTGGCGGCGGCAGGCGGGCGCGAGGCCATGATGAGCGGCAGCGGATCGACCGTTTTCGCTTTCGCCGATTCTCCGGAGCGGGCGGACGAAATCGCACGCCGCATCGAAAAAGAAACCGGTTTTCGCACATGGGCGACGGAAAATTTGGTATCATATCAGAAAACTGTCCCGTGATGTAATGGCAGCATAGGGGTTTTTGATACCCTTCGAGGTGGTTCGAATCCACCCGGGACAACCAATAGACGGAGTGGCGCCGGCCACGGTCAAAAAAGTGGTGGCGGGGGGTTGCGCGAACGACGCAAAAATGGTAAAATCTCCCCCATTCAAGTCGAAACAAGGTAAAACAAACGGCATGGCGAAAGAAGAAGATCAGGCGATCGAGGTGACCGGCACGGTCACCAAGGTTCTGCCTGCGACGATGTACAAAGTTCAGCTGGAGAACGGGCACGAAGTGCTCGCGCACATCTCGGGAAAGATGAGGAAGTTCTTCATCAAGATCGCGATCGGCGACAGGATAACCGTCGAGATTTCGCCGTACGACCTGAGCAAGGGCCGCATAACCTACCGTCACAAAGTCTAACAAGAGGAGCAAAGCAAGAAATGTCGGAACACAGCCACTGGGCGACTATCAAGCGCGCTAAGGGCGCGGCGGACGCCAAGAAGGGGAAAATATTCTCCAAGCTGGGCAAGGAAATCACAATCGTCGTGAAAGCGAAGGGCGGCAATCCGGACAACAATCCGACGCTGCGCACGCTGATCGCGAAGGCGAAGGCGGCGCAGATGCCGAACGACAACATCGACCGTGCGATAAAGAAGGGAACCGGCGAACTCGAGTCGGCCGAAATGGTCGATGCCCAGTACGAGGGCATCAAGAACGGCACCGCAATCGTGGTTCGGGTTCTTACCGACAACAAGAACCGCGCTGCGGCGGAAGTGTCGAACGTCTTCAAGAAGAACGGTATAGAGCTTGCGAAGCCGGGCAGCGCTTCGAGACTCTTCGACCGTCTCGGACAGGTTATGATTCCGGCTGCGGACGGAGTGACCGAAGACCGCGTGATGGAAGTCGCGCTCGAGGCCGGAGCCGAGGATGTGATCGTCGAGGACGGCGGTTTCACCGTCAAGTGCCAGCCGAACGACTTCGTCACCGTTAGCGAGGCGATCAAGGCCGCCGGCATCGCGATCGACGAAGAGAACAGCGCGATCGGGCTGGTTCCGAACATGACCAATCCGGTGAACGACATCGCCGTCGCCAAGGCGGTCAACAAGTTCGTCGAAATGCTCGAAGATCTCGAAGACACCCAGGACGTGTACCACAACATGGAGACGTCCGACGAGGTTGACGCGGCGCTCGAGGCCGAGGGCTGAAATTTTTTGAAACTCGCTATTGACGATACGGCGCGAAGTATGATATACTACGCGCCGTTTTCGTTTCGGTGGGATACTCAAGCGGTCAACGAGGGCAGACTGTAAATCTGCTGGCTTACGCCTTCCAAGGTTCGAATCCTTGCCCCACCACCATCCGCTTCGCTTCCATGCGAAGTTTTTTGTTTCCCTATTGCCCGGAATACACAATATTTGGTATAATACCGCCCCATTAAACACAAGGAGTAGCGAGAAAATGAAGCGATTTGTCCATTCCGTTCTGCCGGCGTTCATGCTCGCCGTGTCGGTAGGCCAGATATATGCGTTTACGAATTTTTCCGACGGTATAGCGTCCTACATCTCGACGGCCGGGAATCCGGTCACGAAGGCGCAGGTGCAGTTCGCGTTTTCGCTGGGGATATTTTTTCTCGGCACGGGCGCGGCGTTTTTCGGCAAGATCGTGGAGAAGAACATACGGCTTTCGACGCTGATCGGAACTACGCTGTTCGTCGCCGGAATGCTGACGACCGGGCTCGGGATCAATCTCAGGAGCATATCCCTCATATATCTGGGGTACGGATTTCTCGTAGGCACCGGGACGGGGATAATCTACATATCTCCGGTGAAGACGATGATGCTGTGGTTCTACGAGCACAAAGCGATCGCCGCGGCGCTGCCGATCATTTCGTTCGGTCTCGGCTCGACGCTGTCGACGATTCTGTTCAAGGGGATATCCTGGGGCGTGCCGGGCGAGTCGGTCGCGTCCTTCGCGCTGCGCGGATTCGAGACGTACGGCATCACGCGAGTGTTCGCGGTGTTCGCGGTCTTCTACGCGGTGCCGATGTACATCGCGTCGTTCCTTCTGAAAAAGCCGAAGGTCGAGCAGCAGAGTTTCGGGCACGGAATCCCCGAACTGGAGTTCCGCTACCGCACGCTTTTCAAAGACTCGTATTTCCTCAGATCATGGCTGTTCATGTTTCTCAACATCTCGTGCGGACTGTGCCTGATTCCGCTCGCGAAGCAGTACATGGCCAAACCGGAAGTCGGCTACACCGAGGGCCTGATTACGCTGGTCATCGCGCTGTCGGGGTTGATGAACGGCGGCGGCCGGTTCCTTTTCGCGTGGTGGTCTGACCGTCTCGCGCGGCGCATCGACATTCTTCTGATCATTCTGGCCATTTCGACCGGGATAATGGCGATGTCTTTCGTCCCGGCGGTGATCGGCATCGCGCTGTTGGTGATCAACGCGTGCTACGGCGCCGGCTTCTCGGTGATTCCGGCGATTCTGGCGGACAACTACGGGATGACGAACATATCGAAGATACACGGGGCGGTGCTGTCCGCGTGGGGATTCGCCGGGCTGGCGGGCAACCAGGCGGCGATACTCGTCTCCGACCGGCTTGGCTTCGGCTACGTCGGCGTCGTCGCGATGCTGGTTGTGTTCTACTCGCTCAATTTCATGAACGCAGTTTCGCTGAAAAAGGCGACCAAAAAGCAGATGTAGTTTTTTCGCCGTACCATATTGACTGTTGGTTGGCGGTTGTGATATAATACGCGCCGAAATGCGAGGAATGTATATACGTATGGCGTTGGCGTTTGCCCTTGCGGGCATATGCGGTTGCCGCACCGTGATGAAGCTGTTCGAGCCGGACGATCCGATAGACACGTCGGTGGTCGCCACATGGTGGGACGGCCCGCGGGTTCGCCCCGGCATTGCGCTGGTGGTTCAGGTAGGGTCTCTGGCGTCGCAGCCGGTAGTGATGAACGCGCTTGTCGACCAGAACGGCGAGATCACGCTTCCGCATCTGTTGCAGCATTCGGTGGTGTGCGACGGGCTTACACTCGAGGCTCTGAAAGACAAGCTGGTCAAGGAATACTCGGTGTACTACAAGCAGCCGCAAGTGACGGTAATGTTCGCGCCGTACGATGCCCGCTCGACGGCGGTCTCGCCATACGGGACGGTCACGGTCATGGGCGAGGTCGCGGTTCAAGGGCCGGTGAATATGCCTCCGACGATGGACCTTACGGTTACAAAGGCGTTGCAGATGGCCGGCGGCGTGAAGCCGTTCGCGAACCGCAGCAGGGTTCGCGTCACGAGATGCGAGCGCGACGGCACGCAGCGGAAGATTTACGTGGATCTGAACGAAATCGGCGAAGACGGCCGTATCGACAAGGATATGGTTCTCAGACCCGGCGATGTCGTCTGGGTTCCGGAAACGTGGTATTAAAGCATCAAGAAAGGAAGCAATACATGAAAAGACTGATTCTTGCGGCGATGGCGGCGGCGACGTTGCCGGTGCTTGCGCTTTCGCTGGCCGACGCGCGCGCCAAAATCGGAGACGCGATTTCCGATCCGTCGGCAATGACCGAAATCGTTTCGCAGCTTGACGCGGCGGATCAGGTTTCGTTCCTTGCAGATGTCAACGATGCGATTTCGAACATGCCCGGCAGCGAGACCGAGAAGATTTCGAAGTTTCTCGATGCCAATACCGCAGCGATGAAGGGCGCGGCGCCCGGCAATCTGCCTTCGATGCTCGCCGAAACCTTCGCGACGGTCCCGCCGGAAGCGTTGACGGTGATCAACGAGCAGTTTGCGGCGAACGTGTTCAACCGCGCTTCCGATCCAGCCGCCGGCTACACCGACGAGCAGTTTGCCGACATCGCCAAGCAGACGATGGCGAAGATACAGGAGCGCAACGCTTCCGCAGACAACGCGGGCGTCCGCGACGCTTTCGCGGCGCTGATGCTCGTGCGCGCTTCGAACGGTTCGCCTGCCGATCTTGCCGACACGCTGATAGCCGCTCTTCCAGATGAAAAGACCCGCGATCTCGCCGCTAACGAGTGGTTCCCGGCGGCGCTCGGCCAGGAGCGCGAGAAGAGCTACGACCCGATGCTCGCCGCCGCCGACGCCGGCGACGAACCCGACTTCCAGCTCGTCCTCAAGTTCGCCGCCATCCAGATTCCCGAATCGATGATGCTCCAGCTCGCTTCCGACGTCGGGGCGATTCCCGGAGAGTTGAACGGCGGTATCGACGACGGCATGAACAAAGTCCCGTTCTTCTACAACACCGCGGTTCTCTACACCGGGCTCGGAACCAAGGGCAGCGGGCGCACGATCGGCTCCGGCGTAGTCTACGATGAAAACGGCAACGCAATCGGCCCCGGCGGAACCCCGGTTTCGCGCGGAGACAATCCGCGTCCGGTCGGCCCCGGCGGGCGCACGATCGGTCCGGATTCGCCTTCGGAACCTGGCGGCTACCAGGGGCAGACCATCTACTGATAAGACAAGAAGGGTTTTTAACATGAAAAAGACAATCTCGCTTTTTGCGGTTCTCGCCAGCTGCGTCGCGGGCGCGGAAATGATGGATAGACCTGGCGGATTCAAGATCGGCGAACGCATGACGATCAAGCCGTACGTCTCGCTCAATTACGTCTACGATTCCAATGCCGACCAGCAGAAGCATGGGCAGCATGTTTCGTCCTGGGAGATAACCCCCGGCTTCGGAGCCGCGTACAAGGGCGACAACTGGGGCGTCGATCTTTCGGCGTTCTACCGTTACACGGCCTACAGCCGCTACGTCCGTAGCCTCAACGAAAACAGCTACGGAGAAGATCTCAAGTTCTACTGGGCGAATTCCGCGCCGGACGAGAAGGGCTGGACGCTTCTCTTCGGCGAAAAGTACCAGAAAATCGCCGCCGACGACGACAAGTCCGAGAACAACGGCCGTGGTCTGTGGCGCGACCGCGAGACGTTCCTCGTCTCCGGCGCGGCCGAGCGCCGCTTCAACGAGCGGTTGCATGCCGACGTCAATGCCAACTACTACTACCTCGACTACGCCAACCGCGCGACCAAGTACGCCAACCTTTACGGATGGAAGCGCATCACCGTCGGCGCCGAAGCCGGCTATGCGCTTTCGAAGTGGACCGACATAATTGTCGCGGGCAACTACATGTGGTACGAACAGGACAACGACAAAGATCGCTCCGGGTACTCGAAGTACTACGACAATTCCGGCCATTACAGTTCGAAGTCCAAGGGTTATTCGGTGCAGGGCGGCATAGCCTCGCGCGCGACCGAGCGCATCAGCTACCGTGCCCTCTTCGGGTGGACCCACTTCGACTATGCCGGCGGCGTCGACAAGGATGACACCCCCAGCTACGCGCTTTCGCTCAACTGGAAACTTTCCGACACCTGGAACACGATGCTTCTCGCCAGCCGCTACTACCAGCCGTCGGAGCGCCAGTTCGGAACGGCGGTTCTCGTGGACGCGGTTTCGTGGGGCGTTGCGCACTCGATGATACGCGGCAAGCTCACTTCGACGCTCGACTTCGCCTATCGCCACGAAGACCGCACGTTCAGCGACGCCAGCGCGTACAAATACGACGAAGACATCTTCTCCGCCCGTTTCGGACTCAACTACACGCTCAATCGTTTCATCACGCTGTTCGGCCGCGCCGAATACCAGGGTTGCTGGTTTACTGGCAATGCGGGGAACACCGATCGCGATTACGACAGATTCCGCGGTACGCTCGGTTTTCGCCTGACGTACTGAAGTGCAGAAATTCATATCTAAGTACGGACTTGCGGCGCACTTGGCCATTTTGGCGGTCGCGCCGCTCTTCCTATTCCCGTTCTGCTCCGGGAACGCGATAGCGAACGCGGTATTGTGGCTTTCCCTCTTCGCGGCGATATGGGTGCTGATGGAGCCGTCGCGCAGGCTTGACGAGATGTTGCACGACGCGCGGCTTAGGGTCGCGGGGGCGATTGCGAAAGACCCGGTCTTCTGGCTTACCGTGTTTCTCGCGGCGGCGGCGGCGACCGCGTTCGCGAATGACGGCATTGCGATGGCATACGACGCCGAGAACTACGTTTGGAAGATGTCCGCTCCCGCAGCCGAAATCCTGCCGGGGAGCGTGGCCGGTTCCGGATACCTTCCGTTTGCGGCCGCAATTGCGCTTGTCGTACTGCTGCAGGGGTGCCGCCACGCGCTTGGCAAGGCGGCGCGAATCGCGTTTCTGTTCGTGCTTTCGCTGGCGGCCGGGATTTCCGCCGCAATCGCCGCGATTCTGGGGCTTTGCGGAAATGGGCGGATACTCGCGCTTGCCGCCTGCGATCTCGCCGACGCGTCGTTCTGCGGATTTTCCTACGGGCTGTGTTTTCTGGCGGCGATATGCGCGTTGCCCGGCATGTTCGAGCGTCGCTGGACAAAAGCGATGGTATTCTTGCCGATATCGCTCGGCGGGTCCGCGCTCGGACTGTTTTTGTTCGCTCCGGCGCGGGTGTCGTCGTCGTTCGCGATGGTCGCCGTCCTGACACTCGCGGTGTCGCTTGCCTACGCGGGTGCGAAGCTTTCCTATTCCGCCGCTCCGAAGTGCCTGATTTTCTGCGGTTTTTCGCTGATTTTGCCGGCGGTGTTCGTAGTCCTGCTTCTGCCTGAGGAGATGTGGCAGGCGAAAATCGCCGAGTATATGGTCTGGACGTTCTCCACCGCCGAAACCGAAAACGTCCGTGCAGTCCTCTCCGGCATAGCGAGCGGGGCGTGGTCGGACAATCCGTGGCTTGGAACCGGCTTGGGGTCGTTCCCGCTGGACATCAGATTCCGCGCTGACGCCGCGGCTTGGGCGGTTCTGCCGCCATTGCAGAAGACGGCGCTGGACGGTTGGCGGCAGCTTCTGGCCGAGCGCGGTATAATCGGCGCGGCGCTGTTCGTGTCGCCGTTGGCGCTTTTGGCGTGGACGTGGTTTCACCGGTTGGCAAAGGCGGCGATCGAAGCGTTTGGACGCTCTTTCCATTCGTTCGTGCGCGCGACCAACCCCGTCTGCTGGCTTGGCGTCGCGGTTGTCGCGATCGCGGCGGCCGGAGGTTTTTGCGACGTTTCCGTTCTGCGGCCGGACGCTACGCTTATTGCATGGCCGCTGATCGCGGTTTCGGCGAGTTCGTTCCCCATCCCGAAGAAAAACGCCGACGAGGAAACTACGGAGAAGTAACCATGGCTGACAAACCACTTTATTACGGAAGCAGCGGCGGAAACGGGCCGATGTACTACGGCGGGAAGGGTCCGATGTACTATGGCGGCGGCAAAAACCCGATGTACTACGGCGGGGGCAAAAATCCGATGTACTACGGCGGGGGACAGTACGGCGGCGTTCCCTACTATGGCGCGGCATACGGCGGAATGTACGGCGGAAGCATGCAGGGGCCGGAGGGCGAAGGTTCGATGCTCGGCACCATAACCGTCGGGCGCATGTTCAGGGTCATTTCGCAACGGTGGCTGTCGGTATTCGTTTTTCTGCTGATCGGTCTCATAATATCGTTCGCGATATACCGCATTTCGCCGACGATATACCAGGCGACGAGCGAATTCACCATGGATATGCGCTCGACTACGATGCGCAACGGCAACGTGCTCGACCAGGCGATGCCGGACTACGGCGGCAACTACGAGGAAATCTTCAACACCCGCCTCTCCGACTGGCGCAGCGACAAGATCGTCACCATGATCGTGCAGCAGTACCGGTCGACCCACCAGTCGTCCACAGTCGCCGACGACGAAATAATCTCGACGCTGGTCGACTCGAAGCTCGAACTCCAGCGCCATTCGCGGATCATAACGATCACGCTGCGCTCCCGTTCGCCGGCGCTCGCCGCGTCGCTGGCGAACGCCTACGCCGAGGCGATCGAGGCGTTCACCGACGAGGAGAACAAGCTGCGCTGCGACAAGGCGGTCGCGCAGATACACAACCAGGTCGACAAGAAACGCCGCGAGGTGGACAAGATCGCCAAGCAGCTGCTCGATTTCAGAACCGCCAACAAGGTGGACAATCTGCGCTCGAACCGCGAGACGATCGGGCAGAGCCTGTCAAAGACCACCGCCGACATTCTTGCGCTCGAGACGGAGGAGACCCAGCTCGTCGAATGGGAAAAGATGCTCTCGGCGGTTCAGCAGGATCCGGAAAACTACGGCAATCTCGCGGTGAACGTTCCGCGCGCGCAGGAAATCGCGACCGAGTACCGCGCCTACCAGGACGCGGCCGGCGAATACCAGAAGCTGCTGGTCGCCTATACCGACAGCCATCCGGAAGTCGTCGCCGCGTCGAAGGCGCTCGAACTTTCCAAGCAGCGTTTCCTCGAGGCGTCCAACCGCGCGCTTCTGACCGGCCGCTCGACGCTGCAGGTGGTGCGCAACCAGCTTGCCAACCTGCGCGCGAAGCAGACCGAGCTGCGCAACGATCTTTCCTCCACCGAGCAGCAGATCGTGCTCGCGGAATCCGGTCTCAAGCAGCTCGAGGCCGAGTTCAGCGTGGCCAACCGCGTTCTCGAGGGGCTGATTCTGAACGAAAACGAATCGCGCATCCAGGCCGAGGCGAACAACGAAATCGTGCGTGTGGGGCGTCCGGCGACCGAACCGACGAAGCCGGTGCTTCCGAATCCGATCATCATATTCGGGGCCGGGATATTCCTGTCGCTGGCGCTTGGCGTGGTGTTCGTGCTGGTGATCGACAATCTCGAAGACACAGTCGTCAACCTCTCCGATATCGAAGGCCGTCTCGCGCTCAAGGTTCTCGCGGTTCTGCCGCACGTGCGCCGCAAACGCCGCGAACATGTTGCGAAATTCGCGATCGAAGACAAGTATTCGCAGTTCTCCGAAGCGGTGGCTGGCTTCCGCAATCTGCTCGACTCCCCGCGCTACGAGGCGCTTTCGCGCTGTCTGCTGGTGATATCGACCCAGCCCGGCGAAGGCAAGACGATCACTTCGTCGTCGATTGCGATTTCCCACGCACAGGCCGGCAGGAAGACGTTGCATGTTGATTTCGACATGCGCCGTCCGCGTCTGGCCAGAATCTGGGGAATCGACCTTGTCCAGGAGCGCAGTTTTTCGCATGTGCTGCAGGCGGCGAACGGCGGCGCGAGCGTCGATTTTGCGACACTGGTCAACAAGACGTCGGTTCCCGGCCTCGACGTGATATGTTCGCTGCCGCCTGAAGGGGTGTTCCCCTCGTCGATCTTCGGGTCCTCGGTGGTTTCGGACTTCTTCGAGTGGGCGCGTTCCAACTACGACCGCGTGATCGTCGACTCGCCGCCGTACGGAGTCGTCGGCGACGTGGTCTCGCTCGCGGTCATGGTCGACTCGGTGATCATCATGTGCTGCCCCGACCGCACCCATTTCAAACCGATCATGTACTGCTCGCGCTCGCTCACCGAGGCCGGCGCGAACATTCTCGGCGTCGTGGTCAACGACGTCACCGTCTCCAGCGTCGCGGCGTTCAATCCGAACGCCCACCGCAGCTACGGCTACGGGTACGGCTATGGGTACGGGTACGGCTACCGTCCGCGCAAAGCCGCGGCGGGCAAGGACGCCAAGGGCGACGCGAAGCCGTCCGCGAAGGTCGTCGCCGCCGATGGCGCCGGCGAGTCAAAGCCGGACGAACGCCCGGCCGGAGAGATTCCGCACGAGGAATTCATCGACGAAGACTGATTTCAACCCAGAACACAACACAAAAAAGGAACCGGGTAATGAACCAGGCAGAAAAAGAGCGTCTGCAAAAGGTCGGCAAGACCTTCAATGCCAAGGCCTACATAAAAAAAGAGATCGAAGCCATACGAAAGCAGGTCGGCGACCGGAAGGTGCTGCTCGCGATGTCTGGCGGGGTCGACAGCTCGGTGTGCGCGGTGCTTCTGCAAAAGGCGATCGGAAAGCAGCTTACGTGCGTCTTCGTCGATCACGGATGCATGCGTCTCAACGAGGCGAAGGAAGTCAAGAAGGTTTTCAAGGGCAAGTTCGGGATCAACCTTATCCAGATCGACGCCGAGGCGCGGTTCCTCAAGAAGGCGAAGGGCATAACCGACCCCGAGCTTAAGAGAAAATGCATCGGCGGCGAATTCGTGGAGGTGTTCGCCGAGGAGGCCAAGAAACTCGGCAAGATCGATTTTCTCGGGCAGGGGACGATCTATCCCGACATTATCGAATCCGGCGTCGGCGGTCACAAGGCGGTCAAGGCGCACCACAATGTCGGAGGGCTTCCGAAGAACATCGGTTTCGCCGGACTGGTCGAGCCGGTGAAATATCTGTACAAGGACGAAGTGCGCAAGGTGGGCAAGCTTCTCGGCATACCGGAAGAGATGGTGATG
>JAGDAE010000001.1 GCA_017959645.1 Kiritimatiellia bacterium | reverse complement strand
GGGTTCGGTGTATCTTGTACTCGGCATGATCCATCCGGCGAAATTCGAGAATCCGGCGGCGATTCTCAAGATCGTGCTCTCGCACCTCGGGCTGCCGGTGCAAACCCCGGTCTCGCTCGGGTTCCATGATCAGGCGCGATTCGCAGCCGAGACGATACGGCGGATAAATGCGAACGGAAGGTTTTCCGGTATCGCATACGGGTGAGTTCAATAAAAAATCCTGTTTTCGGTCTAGGGGTGTCGGCATGTGGAAGCTGGTTTTGCAGAGTGTTCCCGTTGTGATCTGGTGCGCGGCCTTCGTCGCCGTCGTGCGTCCGCTTGCTCTTTCGCGGCGCGGCACGCTTTTCACGTCCGCCGCATTCGCCGTCGCCCTCGGCAAGTTCGCGTTCTTCGGTCTGGCCGGCGGCGATTCGTTCACGCCCGATCTGCCGCCGTTGGCGATCTGGTTCTACGGCTGGCTGTATGCGTCGGCCGTAATGCTCGTCGCTGCGGCGATACCTTTCGATATCGCGTGCCGCATATCCGCGCTTGCGAAACGGGGCGTATCCGCGAAGACGAAGCGCATGGTTTTCGCATCGCTTGCCGTTTTCGCCGCCGCGGTTTCTCTGTGGGGAGTGTACGAAGGCGCGAAGATACCGGTCGTGAAGCGCGTCGAGATCGCGTATGACGATCTGCCGCCGTCGTTCGACGGCTACCGGATCGTCCATCTCAGCGATCTGCACTGTTCCACGGCGGCGCGGCGGACGCGCTTCGAACGCATCGCCGGGCGCGTCAACTCGCTTGACGCCGATCTTGTCGCCATCACCGGCGATTTCGTCGACGGAACCGTCGCCGACCGGCTCGAAGACATTTCGCCGCTTGCGGACATCCGCGCGCGCGACGGCGTATGGGGCTGCGCCGGCAACCATGAGCGGTATTGGGATTGGGACGGCTGGGAGTGCGCCCTGCGCGGTCTCGGCGTGCGCATTCTCGACGGGTCGGCGCCTGCCGGATGCCGCGTGATCCGCAGGGACGGCGGCGTATGGGGCTGCGCCGGCAACCATGAGCGGTATTGGGATTGGGACGGCTGGGAGCGCGCCCTGCGCGGTCTCGGCGTGCGCATTCTCGACGGGTCGGCGCCTGCCGGATGCCGCGTGATCCGCAGGGACGGCGGCGCGATCGCCGTCGGCGGTCTTTGCGACTGCGCGTTCTCGGAGATCCCCGGTTTCGTCCCCGATGCGGGCGGCGCGTTTGACGGCGCTCCGGAAGGGGCTTTCCGCATTCTGCTTTTCCACCGTCCGTACACGAAGGCGACCGGTTCGGAAAAGGCGGACGTCCGGCTTCAGCTCTCCGGTCATACCCACGGCGGAGCGATGCCGGTCGTGGATTGGCTCGTCTCGAGCGCGAACGAGGGACATGTCCGCGGACTCTACATGTTCGCCGAGGGACGCTATCTCCACGTCTCGCCGGGGACCGGACAGTGGAGCGGCTTTCCGCTGCGGCTCTTCAATCCGTCCGAGATAACCGAAATCGTTCTCAGGAGAAAAACCGAAGGAGAGGCCCGGAAACCATGAAAACGCTGCTTGCGGGATACAAAGTGCAGGATCTGTCGGTCGTGGACAGGCGCGGCCGGCGCCGGCCGGCGCCGTGGCTGGACGGCGACGTCACCTGCCATGCGCTCGACATCTACCACTGCCACGCGATCGAAAAGGCGGACCTGGGCGTGAAGACCGTATGTTCTGCGCATCTGCCGGCCGGCGATTGGGATCTCGTGCGTTTCAAGACCGGCCCGCGGCTCATGTCGGGCGAACTTTCCCTCGATCTGCTGCAGGAAATCCACCTCCTCGCGCCGAAGCGGTTCGAACTGGATTTCGCCGGCGAAGAATGCGACCGCAACCGGC
>JAGDAE010000295.1 GCA_017959645.1 Kiritimatiellia bacterium | reverse complement strand
GCGACAGCGTCTGGAACGTCAGCGGCGCGACGAACTCCCTCGCCGCCGGGGTCATGACGACCCTGACGTCGTCGCCGTTCTTCACCAGCAGCCGCAGCAACTCCACCGCCTTGTACGCCGCGATCGACCCCGTCACCCCGAGACCTATCCTTCTCATGCGCGCCCCGCTTTCATCCTGGCGATCGCCTCGCCCATGTCGTCCGCGCCGTACAGCCAGCTGCCCGAGACTATCAGATTCGCGCCCGCCGCCAGCGCCTCGGCGAACGTCTCGCCGTTTATTCCCCCGTCGACCATGATCCCCATTTCCGGACGCAGCCTCCTCAGAAACGACACCTTGTCGAGGCACTCCGGCATCAGCTTCTGCCCGCCGTAGCCAGGGCGCACGGTCATTACCAGCACCTCGTCGGCCTCGTCGAGATACGCGAGCGCCTTCTCGGCCGGCGTCTCCGGATTGATCACGATCGCGCTGCGGCAGCCGAGTTCGCGTATCCGCCGCAGTTCCCGGTGCGGATCGCAATCGGCCTCGTAGTGGATCTGTATCGAATCCGCGCCCGCCTTGGCGAAAACCTCAAGATAGAGATCGGGACGCGACATCATCAGATGGACGTTGCGGTGCAACCCCGGCGCGACCCGGCGGCAAAGCGCCACGACATCGGGAGAGAACGAAATGTTCGGCACGAACGACGGATCCATTATGTCGATGTGCAGACGGTCCGCCCGCGCTTTTTCCGCGCGCACGATCCCATCCGCGAGACACCCGATGTCGGCCGCCAGTAGCGAAGGTAGAATCTCTGTTTTCATGTAGTCTGCGGTATTATATCATATTGCGCCGCCGGCTGCATACGCGCGGATGGCGGGCCGGCCGGACAGCTTTCGCAAAACATCGGCGAGCAGACGCACGCGCGCGCCGTCGCCGGCGTCGCGGAAGCCCTTGACGAAAACGCCCTTCTCCGGCGGCAGATCCGCCCACGCCGGCGCGCCGTCGGTGGTCACGACGAACTTGCCGCGCTCGAGCGCCTCGGCGACCACCAGCCCGAAGTTTTCCGACAGCGTCGGCAGGCACAGGACGTCCGCCCACGCCCATCCGCGCTCCTTCTCCTCCCCGAACGCATTGGATACCACCCTGAGCTCGACGCCGTCGACCTCCGCGGCCGCCCGCTCCAGATACCCGATCCCCTTCAGCGGATGCCGCCGGCCGAGATACAGCACGTGCAGCGGACGCCGCCCCCGCGCCTTCGGATCGGCCACCGGCCCGTCCAGTCTGAAATACCGCTTCAGATCGACGATCTGGATATCGTTCCGGATCCCCCACCGGCGGCACCAGTCGCGCTCGGCTTCGCAAGTGGCCACGACCCGGTCGGAGCGCCGGAAAAGCCACCGCTCGACCGGCGAGGCCAGCATCTTCTTCCACCGGTGGTAGCGGTATCTCACCGGGTCGACGTTCGCATGGGTCATGCGCACCAGCCGCCTTCCGGAACGTATCGCCGCCAGGCACCGTCTCCATACCTCGGGCGTCCACATCGAATGCACCCAAACCTCGTCCGGACCGGCCAGATCCTTGACAAGTTCCGCCGCAACCTCGATTCCGTCGGCTTCACGGCGGCCCTGTTCGAGAAACTCGAGCACGCGCCGCGCATTGTCCGTCGGCGACGCAAGCGAAACGAGCTTTTCCCGGGCTTCCTCCCATCGCCCGGACGGAATCGCCAGCGCCCTTTCGACCGGCCAGGTCTCGCCGATGCCGATCTCTTCGAGCAGCTCGCACGCTCCGGCGCAGGACGGACGCACCGCGACCCGTATTCCGCGCAGAATCGCCTCTATCATGACATTGGGTATCCCCTCGTAGTCGGACGGAATCGCCACGCAGTCCGCATCACGATATATCGCGTCCTTGTCCGCGGTCCAATCCCTGAACGCCACATACGACTTCATTCCCAGCTCTTCGGACAGCCTCTCGCATGCCGCCCTGCGCGTTCCGTTCCCGAAGAAAACGATTCTCCATTTGCCGTCCTTGATCCGCTTTTCTTCGTTCCGCAGCATCCACTCCTGTCCCTTCATCGGCCTGAAAGAGCCGGGGCAGACGATATTCGGCGAGGGATCGGCGGTGAATGCGCGATCGCACCCCTTCCCGTCGGCGACAGCCCTCGCGACCAGCGCCGGCGGAAGCGAACCGCATATCTTCCACGTCGCCTCGAGTCCGGCATAGGACTGCTCGATTATGCCGTCGAGACGCGGCCAAAGCGCACGCATGATCCGTTTGAACCGGGAAGTATAATGCTTCTCCACATCGGTGGACTCTCTGAAATAGATCCGGTTCCGGACAAGTCCGAGCCGCTTCAACACCAGCAGAACAACCGCCAATTCCTGGCTCAGGCAGAGGCACGGATCTTCCGGACGCCTCCGCAGCCATTTCATCAGCGGCAGAAACGATTTTCGCGCCCGGAGATTCCAGCACACCCGCTCCACTCCGCCTGGCACGTCGTCTGCCGTCGCGCCGCCGGCATGCGAACAATAAAGCGTGCAATCGATCCCGGACGATTTCCAGGCGCGAAGAAGCCCCAGGCAGAACGTTTCCATCCCGCCGCCTTCCATCTTGGTGATCAGCACGATCGGCTTCATCATTCTTCGCGAATGTGCATAGGGCCAAACCCAATAGGCATTTTCGTAACATGAAATTATATCATATTTCCTCGCCACCGTGGGCGAAAAACGCCGTCGAAGGTCGAAAGTCGAAGGTCTTCGCCAAAGGCGGTCAGACCTGCGGCATCGTATTCGTAAGTCCTAGTAATGCCGCCTGTCGTCCTAACTGACTGTCGATTTCTTGTCAGTGCGAACTCCTTTCATTTCGCAAGTTGTCATCATCTGTCTTTTCATTTTAGATTCTCCATTTGTATCTTGAAATTATCGACATTGTCCAATGTGACTTTTCCAGCCTGTGTTTTGCGACGGCAAACACGTCGGCGAATGTCGGGGCGAGAGCCGCAAGCCGCGTGCCGTCAGTAACTTCGCCGCCGGACTTGTGGATCTTCTCGACAATCGGCTCCACCGTCGTTTTCGCCAAACGATGCGACTGGTCGCGGTTCTTCCCATACACGCGGTAGAGGCTGCAGTAGAGACTCTTCGATTTGTCGGAAAGTC
>JAGDAE010000294.1 GCA_017959645.1 Kiritimatiellia bacterium | reverse complement strand
GTGTTCAATACCCAGGTTCGCGCATTGGCGCGAAAGATTCGTTCGACAGGGCTCAAGTCGGTTGTCGTAGGGGTCTCAGGCGGACTTGATTCGGCGCTGTGTCTGATTGTAGCGGCCGAGGCTTTCGATCTTCTGAAACTGCCGCGCAACGCGGTACGCGCGTACACGATGCCGGGGTTCGGGACTTCGCGACGCACCAGATCGAACGCTTCGGCGCTCTGCGGGGAGCTCGGCATTCCGGTAGAGACGATCGACATAACCGCGGCGTGCCGCCGCCATCTGAAAGACATCGGCCACGACGGGACGACTCCGGATGCCGTCTACGAAAACGCGCAGGCGCGGATGAGAACGATGGTTCTCCTGGACAAGGCGAACATGCACGAGGCGCTCGTTCTCGGTACTGGGGACTTGAGCGAGATCGCGCTCGGGTGGTGTACTTTCGGCGGCGACGCGCTGAGTCATTTCGGCGTGAACGCCGGGGTGCCGAAGACCGTGGTGCGCAAAGTCTGCGCGTGGTGGGCTGCGAAACACGCGTCGAAGACGATGGCCGACATAGTGGCGACGCCGGTTTCGCCGGAACTGGTCAAGGGCCAGACGACCGAAGAGAAGATCGGGCCTTACGAGCTTCACGACTTTTTCCTGTGGAAGATGCTGAAGGAGGGAGCGAAGGCGCCCGCCGCGCTCAGAGCGGCGATTTCGGCGTTCAAGGGGAAGTATGCTCCGCAGGACGTGCGCAAAACGTTCGGAATCTTCCGATCCCGGTACAATTCGCAGGCATTCAAGCGCGAAGCCATGCCGCCGGGAATCGACGTGTTCGGGATTGAATTCGCCGGAAAACTTTGAACGCCGCGGGCGAACGGCGCATTGCAGAATATGGAACAATCGTGCAATCATCACACAACAAGGAAAAAATAACCAAATGAAGAAGGCAAAGGCCCTGCTGCTGCCCTGTGCGGCGCTCACCGTGGTATCAATTCTCGCGTTCGCCAACAATGTGGTCGCGATCGTCAACTGGTGGAAGATGTTTATCGCCTCCGGCGGCAATACCGAAGAGATGTCGGCCCACGCGCCGGGCTTTCTGCCGTGGCTGGACTGGTCGGCGGTCGACTATTCGGCTGTGACTACGTTCATTCCGGCGATTGGGCTTTTCTTCATGACCAAATCGCTGTTGGACATCATACGCGGCAAGAGGGTCAACGGCGACGATTTCCCGTTCTTCAAGGGTTCCGACCAGCTGCATATCGCGCTCGGTCTCTTCGGCACTCTGTGGGGAATCATCGTGATCGGTTTCTTTGATCTCGATTCCGTTTCGATGGCCGACTTGATGCAGTGTCTGCACACGGCGCTCTTTTCTACTCTGATGGCGGTCGTGTGGGTGTTTCTGGTCGACCGGCCGCTGGTGCGGCCGTTTTTCCTCAAAATGCTCGCAGATACCAATCTTGCAGAAGAAACTGACGGCGATCTTACCGGAGCCGTCGACCGTCTTGTTGCACGGATCGGCGAGGCCTGCGATTCGTTCGCCAAGCACCAGAAGGAATACGAAGCGGCGATGGCGCGCCGCCACGACGAGTACGAAGCACTCTTCGAGAGCCGCCATGCGCAGTACGAGGAGGAGTTCGAGAAGCGCAACCGGCGCTTCGCGGAGGATTTCGAGAAACGCCACGGCGAATACGCCGCCTCGTTCGAAAAGCGGCTCGCGGACTACGAGAAAGAGTTCGACGCGCGCCAGAAGGAATACGTCGAATTCTTCCGCCGCCAGCTCGACGAGCTGCAGAAGCGCGCCGAGGCGTCGGAGGCGAAACTCAAAGCGGTTGTCGAGGCGATACACGGATAACGGCCGATGAACGCATCCGACAAAAACGCCCTCGCCCGGCTCGCCGGCAGAGGCAACGCATCGAAAGCCGCGGGCACCGACGATCTGCAGGGGTTGCTTCTGCAGGTCGTGTTCGCGCTGCTGATGATATTCATGATCGCGTACTTCATCTTCGTCGAGTCGACGAAGCGTGAACGCGAGAACGATCTCATGCAGCTCAACCACCAGAAGCTCGTGCTTGCCATCGAAAAGGTGGCAGAGGAGCACCGGGTCAAATACGGGCTCAACGCGCTCATGACGCAGGGGACGGACGGCAAACGCTCGTTCGACGCCGACGAACACGTGCAGAACGGCGCGATCGTTCTCGCTCCGGCGGCGAAAGCGGCGTTTTCTTCGGGCTCGTCGGCGGCAAATCGCGACTACAAGGACGTGGCGGCTCTCAAGGCGGGCTGGCGCGACGAAGTTCTCGCCGCGGCCGAGCTGACCGACGCCGACATCGTCGAGAGCGAACAAGACTGGCTCGGCGAAGAGATTGCCAAGACGGTAGAAGACGTCCGCCTCGATACTCGCGGCGTGCAGAGGGCGCTCGCGGCGCGTCTGCAGCTGTCGTGGATCGAGCATCCCGAGACGATACCCAATTTCGAGTCCAGCGAAGACAACGTGAAATTTGCGGCCGGTCTGGCCGAGCGGCTTAAGGAAGAGTCGCTCAGGCGCGTGGCCGAAGAATCAGGAGTGGAGATACTGCCATGAACGCAATCTGCATTTTGCTCGCCGCGGCTTTGTCGACCGGAAACGCCGAATTCGACAAGACGGCGATCGAGGGCGCGGCGAAGATTACGCTCGCGAAGATGCGCGCCGAAGCTCAGAATACGCCGCTCAATGACGGCACGCTCAAGCGCGAGATGCTGTCCGATCCGGCGAAATACGCTAACCGCGGCGAAGCCGAGGCGGCGACGCGCGCCGTCTACGAGCGCGAGCTGCGCGCGCGCTACGCGAAAGACGCGGCGGCGGTTCTCGAGCGGCTCTCCGGCGGCCAGCGCGCCGAGGATGTTTTCGGCGAGGAGTTCTGCGCCGGTGCGAAGGATCTCGGCGACGAAGTGGCGGCGAACGCGGTGAATGCCCAGTTCGGCGGGGTGTTCTACCAGGAGCGCGCCGAGGCGTGCGCGATACAGGCGACCGGCATAGTCTCGGCGACGAGGCCGAGCGAAGCCGACATCGAGACCAAGGATGAAGGTTTGCTGAGGGCCGAGATGGTCGAGCGTATCGCCGGCGAGCAGGGGCAGCCGGTGTTCGAGGAAAACCTCACCTACATATCCGAGCATATCGTCGGCCCCGTGATAGAAGACGGCCGCCGCGAGCGCCAGCGCCAGCTCGAATTCCTCTACCAGGTGCGCAGTGAGGCGTATTCACCGGTCAGGCTCGCGGAAGATCTCAGGAACGCGCTCGAGGCCGACGTCGCCGAACGGCGCGCGACCGCGGAAGATCCGTCGAAGGTGTGGAACGTATTTCCCGGGGTGGTCGGAGGCGAGCTTGGCGCCATCGTCGAGCGCCGCACCGTCGACCGCCTCGCGAACAAGATCAGCGACATCCAGTTCCAGGTCGGCGGCGAAGCCATCGCCGCCGAAATCGCCGCCAATCCCGAGGCGCATGTGAAGACCGCCGATTCCGAAAGAATCTTCGCCGACAAGTACGGGACAGACATCCTCAATGCGGCGATCGACCACCTCGGGGCGGAAGCGCCCGAGGCCGAACGCGCCGAAATCGCCCAGTACGTGTCGGAGCGCAGGGGCAACGGACTTGTCCAGAGCGCGCTCGCCAACAAGCTGCAGACCGATGTGATGCCGAAGTGGCGCGATGCACGCAATTCCGCCGCCGGGTTGTTCGTGAACAAGATATGGCCGACTCTCGCCGACGGCACGTGGTGGCCTGGCGAAGAACTTGCGGACGAGACGGCGTTCCGCGTCGATTACGACCAGGCCGTCGCCGATTGGAGGAACATGAAAGGGCTGGAGGATCTGGCCGCGGCCGAGGCGGGGAAGCCGGTGATGGAAGAAGCCGACCAGATCGCCGACCGGATAGTGCGCCAAAAATTCGATCTCGGCCGCACGGCGCTCGCCGGACAGAACAACGCCGTCGACGCCGCCCACGACGCCGTCTTGAAGCAGATAACCGAGCGCGGGCAGGAATTCTTCGATGAAAATCCCGATTCCGCCGCGGTGCAGGAACTGGTAAAGCAGATATCCGAAGATTTCTGGGAGGAGCGGCGCGAAGGTCTGATCTGGCCCGACGGTAATCTGCCGAAGAACGCCAAAGACCAGTATCGCCGGCTTTTTCCGAGCGTCGACAAACGCATAGAACTCGTGGCAAAGGCGATCATGGACGAGATGAAAGACCCGAACCCCAATACCGACAAATCGCCGGGCGAACCGCGGCTTTCGGACTACGCATCTGGCGACGTCGACGAACCGATGACCGACAAGTCGGACTATTCGATCTCAATCACTCGCGACGGCGATTTCATAAACGTCACGTTCAAGGCCGGCAAGCGCACTCTCGCCAAGAACCGGGTGCCGGCGAAGAAGGTTCCATTCAAGGCGACGATGGATAAGATTACCGGCTGGCTCATCCGCAGCTACTACAAACTGGACTGACAGGAAAGGAAAGAAAAAGATGTACTATTGCGACAATTACACGCTAGCGGTCGCTTTCTGCGTCGTGACGATGCTTTGCTGGGGGTCGTGGGGCAATACCCAGAAACTGGCCGGCAAGACGTGGCGGTACGAGCTTTTCTATTGGGACTACGTGATCGGCGTGCTGCTTTTCGCGATTGTTTCCGGTCTTACCGCCGGTTCGTGCGGCGCCAATTCCGAATGGGGCTTTATCGCGAATCTCAAGACCGCCTCGCTCGCCAATCTCGGCAGTGCGTTTCTGGGCGGGATCGTTTTCAATGCGGCCAACATTCTGCTTGCGGCGGCGATTTCGATCGCCGGAATGAGCGTGGCGTTTCCGGTCGGAATCGGCCTCGCGCTGGTGCTCGGGGTGGTCTACAACTACTATCTGAACCAGAAGGGCGACCCGGTTCTGCTTTTCGGCGGCGTGGCGATCATCGTCGTCGCGATTCTCTGCAACGCTTTCGCGTACCGGCTCAAGGTATCCGGCGGCGGGAAGAGCGCCAAACTCGCCAAGGGGATAGCGCTTTCGGTCGTCTGCGGCGTCTTGATGGCGTTCTTCTTCGGGCTTGTCGCGCGCACGATGGACGACAATTTCGCCGCTGCCGCGCCAGCCGCCGGCAAGATGACTCCGTATTCGGCGTTTTTCATCTTCGCGCTCGGAATCTTCGTTTCGAACTTCGTCTTTAACGCGATCGCCATGCGCCACCCCGTCGCCGGCGACCCGATAACGGAGAGGGAATATTTCAAGGGCGGGTTCCCGATCCATCTCGTCGGCGTGCTGGGCGGGCTCATATGGGGGCTTGGCAACGGCATAAACCTGGTCGCGGCCGGCAAGGCGGGTCCGGCAATCTCCTACGGTCTCGGGCAGGGGGCGACGCTGGTGTCGGCGCTGTGGGGCATACTGGTCTGGAAGGAGTTCCGCGGCGCGCCGAAAGCGGCGAAAAAGCTGAATTTCGCGATGTTCGTTCTTTTTCTGGCCGGACTGGCGCTCATCATAAAGGCGGGGAACTGAAATGAAAAAGATAGTCGTTCTTGGCAGCGCCAACACCGACATGGTAATAACCTCAAAGCGCATTCCGGTTCCCGGCGAGACGGTCTGCGACGGATCGTTCATGATGAACCCGGGCGGCAAGGGCGCCAACCAGGCGGTCGCGGTCGCGCGACTGTCGGCGAAGAAGGGCGCGTGCGCTTTCATAGCCAAGGTCGGCGACGACATGTTCGGACGCGCGACCGCCGCGCGGCTCAAAAAGGATTCAATCGACGCGAGACTGGTTGTCGACGGGGAAGCGGCTTCGGGGACGGCGCTCATCCTCGTCGACAAGAACGGACAGAACTCGATTTCTGTCGCGCTCGGCGCGAACGGAACGCTCAGTCCTGAAGACATCGAACCGTTCGCGGACCTGATCGGAAACGCGGCGGCGCTCGTTATGCAACTCGAAACCCCGGTGGAGACCGTCGCTCGCGCCGCGAAAATCGCGCACGATGCCGGCGTCACGGTCATACTCAATCCGGCTCCGGCGCGCAAGCTGCCGAAAAAACTTTTAGAATGCGTCGACTGGCTCACGCCGAACGAGAGCGAGGCGTCGCTGCTTTCCGGCGTCGATGTCGTCGACGCGAAATCGGCCGCCAAGGCGGTGTCGCGCCTCAGGAAGCTCGGCGTAGGACACGTTTTGATTACGATGGGCTCGAAAGGCGTGTATTGCGGAGATTGCGATAAACTCTTCCCGGCGAAGAAGGTGAAAGCCATCGATTGCGTCGCCGCCGGCGACACGTTCAACGGCGCGTTCGCCGTCGCCGTCTGCGAGGGCAGATCCGCCGCCGAGGCAATCGACTTTGCGCAGAAGGCGGCTGCGATATCGGTAACAAGACCGGGTGCGCAAAGTTCGGTGCCGTACCGGAGGGAGATTGCATGAATGTCGTGTGTCTGGATCTCGAAGGGGTTCTGGTGCCGGAAATCTGGATTGCGTTCGCCGAAAAGACCGGCATAGACGGTTTCCGGCGCACGACCCGAGACGAACCCGACTACGGCAAGCTCATGCGCTACCGTATCGACCTGCTCGCCAGAAATTCGCTGGGCATCGGCGAGATACGCGAGGCGATTGCGAAGATCGAGCCGATGGATGGAGCGAAGGAGTTCCTCGACTCTCTCCGTGCGCGCACGCAGGTTCTGATACTCTCCGACACATTCTACGAATTCGCCATGCCATTGATGGAGAAACTCGGCAGACCGACGCTGTTTTGCAATTCTCTCGAGGTTTCCGACGCCGGTGCGATAACCGGCTACCGGATGCGGTGCGAAAATTCGAAACTTACGACGGTGAAGGCGTTGCGGGGTTGCGGATTCGATACGATCGCCGCCGGCGACAGTTTCAACGATCTGGCGATGATACGGGCGTCGAAGGCGGGATTCCTCTTCCGCTCCACCGAAAGCATCCGGGCGGCGAATTCGGATCTGCCTGCCTGCGAGACGTATTCTGAACTGCTCGAGGGCATCTCCGCCGCGCTGGATCGATGACGCTGCCGACGCTCATCGCCGCAGTATCGATTGCGTTTCCCGGGAACGGGCAGGAGCTCCCGTACGTAGAACGTGCATATGTCATCGGCGCCGTCCGCAAGGGCGAGACCAATGTCGTGGTCAATGGCGAGAATGTATCCGTCTACCGTACCGGCGCGTTCGCGACGATGGTGGATGTCGTCGAGGGCAGAAATGAGATCATAGCGACGGACGTGAATGGCGGAACGACGAACGTGGTTTTTTCGGTGGGGAAAAAGCCGAAGCCGCCGAATTCCAATGATGCACCGACGGCCAAGAAGAAGTACGAAAAGCTCGAATACGCCGGCGACGAAGCGAAGGCTCCGCCGGCCGGTCGCGATCCCGGCGAGGTGACAATAGTGCTTGATCCCGGCCACGGGGGGGGCGATTCGGGCGCGGTAAGTCCGCATGGGCATTTCGAAAAAGAGGCGAACCTGCTGTTGGCGCGAAAAGTCCGCGACGAACTTGTTTCGTTGGGATACAAGGTTCTGATGACGCGGGACGGCGATTCGACGCTGGTGCTGTACGACCGTCCGCGGCTGGCCCACGTCGAAAACGCGGATGCGTTCGTGTCGATACACCACAACGCTCCGCCGGCCGACAAAGATCCGCGCGAACTGCGCTACCATGCGGTTTTCGCGTGGAACGAAATCGGGGAGCGGCTGGCGAAGGCGATAGAGGATGAAATCTCAGCGGCGCTCGGCGATACGCTGAAAGCCAATGGGGTGATGCATGCCAATTTCGCGGTCACTCGCAACCCCGAGATACCCAGTTGTCTCGTCGAGGCTGATTTCATAACGTCTCCCGAAGGCGAGGAGGCGAGTTGGAACGCTGGGCGGAGGGTGGCCATGGCGAAAGCGATCGCCGCCGGAATCGATGCCTGGCGCCGTGAATCGGAATAAAGGAGGTACCATGAGACCGGCAATATCTTTACTGGCCGTCGTCGCGATGTCGGCGGCTGCGCTTTTCGGCGGCGAGGCCAAGCCGGAGCGCGGGGTGTATTTCGCGACGCATTTCGGCAACTGGTACGAGAGAGCAAGCGACGCCGAGATCGCCGAATACTTGCGTGAACTCAAATACTGGGGCTGCAACGAGGTCGGGGCCTGGTTCGACATGCACGATGTTGCCGGGATGGACGACCCGAGGGCGAAAAAACGTCTGGACCGGATCAAATTCATCTTCGAAACCGCGCGGGAACTCGGACTCGACCGTGATCTGCTTTTTCTGGCCAACGAATCGTTCGCCGGCAGCCCCGAAGAACTGCGCGCCGACTGGCGCCCTGGGAAGAACGGATATGTCGCCGAGCTTTCGGGACATTACCATGTCGAGATATGCCCGTCGAAACCGGGCGGAACCGGACTTATACTCGAATACCGCAGCGCAGTTCTCGATGCGTTTGCCGACGCGTCGCCAACGAGGTTCACGATTTTCCCGTACGATCAGGGCGGGTGCACTTGCGACGGGTGCGCTCCGTGGGGGGCGAATGGATACCTGAGACTGGCGAAGGAACTTTCGGCGATGGTGCGTTCGCGCTTTCCGGGGGCGGAAATCAATCTCAGCACGTGGCGCTTCGACCGGTTCGGCGATCTCGGCGAATGGAGCCATGTTCTCGACAATGCCGGCGAGATAGGAACGATCGCCGACCGCATGTATGTCGAGGCCGAGGATCTTGGGAAAATGGACCGCAATCCGTTCATGCCGTATTTCTCGATGAGCGAGATCTCGATGCACGGAATGCTACCGTGGGGAGGTTTCGGCGCAAATCCGCAACCGGCCAGGCTTTCTGGCGAGATCGCCGCCCATCCCGGCGCGCTGGGATTGCGTCCCTATTCGGAAGGTATATACGAAGATGTCAACAAGGCGATCGTTCTTGCGATAATGTCCGGTATGGCGGCCGACGCCGATGAAGCGCTCGCGCTCTACGCCAAGCGGTATTTCAGATTGGACGAGCCGGCTGATTTCATCGAGGCGATGAAACTTCTCGAAGAGAATCTCGGGCATTCGGCCTTTTTCGTCACCGGCTGCGGAAATTTCGATTTCTATGCGTTCGACCGTGTCGATTTTTCGAAGCCGTGGACGCTGTGCCTGGCGGCTCCGTCGCTCGATCGCGCGCGAGCGGAAAGGGCGGCGGCGCTTCTGCGCGGTCTCGAGGAGAAGATGCCGGACGAGGCGCGACATTCGTGGCGCTGGCGCGTTTTGCGGCTGAGGGCCGAGATCGACCTTAAAATCGCCGCCGGCGGCGGAGTGGACGCGATTACGCCGGAGACGACCGAACTCATGCGCATCTATAAGGCGGACGACGGAACGATTGAATGTCTTGTCCCCCCGCGTCTGGTCACGACGTTCTGCAATCCGATGCCGCTTCCCGACTATCCGGCCGGTCTTTTGTGCAGATCGTTGCCGAACGGCAGCGAGGCCGGATGGGGATGGAAGACCGGCAAGGTCGAGCAGTTTCGCGAGCTCGCCGACCCGTCGCTCTATTGCGAGGACGGCATATGGTACGTCTACCCCTCGGCGGACGCATGCTGGCGTTCGGCCGACGGCGGCGGAACGTGGGAGCATCTTCCGCAGGGCTTGAGCGGCGCCAACGGCGAAGGCGAAGACATGTTGCACTACGCCCCGACGATTGTGAAATTTCGCGGGCGCTATCTGGCCACCGGCGCCTCCGGCAGGGCGTTTTCGGCGCCGACCCCGGCCGGACCGTGGCAGGATATCGGCCGCGTGCAGGTTTCGCACACGGGAGATCCGATGTATTTCGCCGACGACGACGGCAGGCTCTACTACTATTGCGGGTGCTCGCCCACGAACGGGATATGGGGATGCGAGATGGACGGCGACGACCCCACGAAACCTCTGTCGGAACTGAAGAAGCTCGTCGCGTTCGAGCCGGATCAATGCCCGTGGGAACTTTCCGGCGAACAGCCAGACGAGCGCGTCGGTTGGCTCGAAGGGGCGTGGATGGTAAAAATCGGCGGCAGATACATTCTGACGTATTCCGCGTCGGGAACCGGATGGCCGGGATACGCCATGGGCGCCGCGTACGGCGATTCTCCGCTCGGCCCGTTCCGGAAAGACCCCGATAACCCGTTTTTCGCGACCCGCGAAGGGCTCGTAACCGGAACCGGACACGGCTCTGTCGTCAAGGGCCCCGACGGCGGCTACTGGGTGGCATACTGCATATACGTCGGCGCCAACCACAATTTCGAGCGGATGATCGGATTTGACCGCATTGGATACGATGCCGCGTCTGGACGTTTGACGAAGGGGTCCGCGACCAGCGTTCCGCAATGGCTGCCGAAATACGGCGCGGGCGAGCGCGGATGGAAGGCGCTCGATCTCAAACCAGACCTTCCCGGGGCGGACGCGATCTGCGATGGTAGAATCGACCAATTCTTCACGCTGACCGGCGTACCTTCGCAGATCGAATTCGAGTTGTCGTCTGAAAATACCCTCCGCGCCTTCCGTCTGATCTGGCGCGACATCGGTCTTGATCTGGCGCGTGGCGTGAAGCAGGGACCCTACAGGTACCGCATCGATTTTCTTTCCGGGGACGGATGGAAGACGCTCGCCGACGCGTCCGGCAACGAAACGGATCTTTTCATCGACTATCGCGAAACCATGCCGGCGACGACCTCACGGCTGCGACTTTGCGTCCTC
>JAGDAE010000030.1 GCA_017959645.1 Kiritimatiellia bacterium | reverse complement strand
GCGGCGCTCCAGAACACCGACACCGTCGAGCACGGGCAGACGCAGTACCTCCAGACGACGCAGAAGCTCGGCAACGACATCGCCTTGCGGGTCGGCAACGATTTCGACGCGCAGATCGCCAACGACCCGGCGGGGAATCTCAAGACCAAGCTTGATACCGCCAACGCCCGCGTCGAAGCGGCGCAGCAGAATCTCGACGCCAAAAACATCGAGCTGCAGGGGGCGAGAGACACGCTCGACCAGAAAACGCAGGCGTTGTCGTCGGCCCGGCGCGCGAAACAGACCTACATCAGAGACCAGATGAGCGCCGGCCAGGATGCCGATCCTGCGGAACTGGCCAAACACGACACGCGCATCGCCAATGCCAGAAACGAGATGGAGGCCGCCCAGAGGGACGTGCAGCTCAAGTAGGGGGCGGTCGATCTCGCGAATACCGAGCTCACGAACGCTAAAACCGCCCAGACGCAGGCCAAATCCGACTACGTGAAGACCGTGCAGGACATCGCGGCGCAGTACGAGGAGAGGTACCAGACGGCCGTGGACCGGCTGGCCAATCCTCCCGAAGGCGCCAGCAAGGCCCAGCTTGAGGCGGACGTCGCCGCCGCCCGCAAGGACATGGAGATGGCGTTCGCCAAGGAGGCGAAACTGCTTTCCGAAGACGGGGTGCTTTCGCCGTCCGACAAGAAAGATCTCGTCAAGGCGGCGAGAATCAAGGTCGACGACACGATGGACCGCGTCTACAAGCGCGCCGACTACAAACTGTCCGAGCGCAAGCTGTCGACGCTGATGGGAATCAACAACATCAACCAGGCGGCAGGCGGCGTTCTGCAGTCGGCGGTGCAGAACTACAGCGCGATCAAATCGTCCGATGCGACGCGCCAGGGCGCCGAGACCCAGCGCGAAGAGGAAATGCTCGACCAGACGAAGGATCTGTTCCAGCAGGAGCAGAAGCTCATCGATCAGGTGGTGCAGCTCTTCGCGGCGGTCATCCAGGCGGAAAGCCAGTCGATGCGCGACGCCATCCAGGCGTAGCCGGGATGGATCGAACGGACAAGTACGGGAACTCCGCCGCGTTTCCTTCCGGGCGCACCGGGGGGAACGCGGGCCGGAGCCGCCGAACGGAAGGCAAGGGCGTCGAAACCGTCAAGGCAAAGATGATTTCGATGATCGAGCGGACGCTCGACGCCGAACTGCCGCGCGGACGTCCGCGCGTTCTTTCGGCGGCCATGCGCTATGCGGTCGGAACCGGCGGCAAACGCATACGTCCGCTCGTCTGCCTCGCTTCGGCGGCGGCGGCCGGCGGGAAGATGTCCGACGCGAGATACCCGGCGGCGGCGATCGAGCTGCTGCACAACTATACGCTGATCCACGACGATCTGCCGGCGATGGATTGCGACGAATTCCGCCGCGGGAAGCCGACGGTGTGGAAGAAGTTCGGCGAGGCGAACGCGATTCTCGCCGGCGACGCGCTACTTTCGCTGGCGTTCGCGACGGCGGCCAAAGCGCCACGCAACGCCGCCGGGATCGTCGCCGCGCTTGGCGAGCGCGGAGTCGGAGTTGTCGCCGGGCAGGTCGAGGACGTCGCGCTTGCGGGGCGCGGTCCGGGGCGCGCCGTCCGCAGACGGCAGGCCGAATACGTATACGAACGGAAGACGGCCGATCTTTTCGTCGCGGCGGCGCTCATGGGCGGGCTGGCCGCCGGCGCGCCGAAACGCGTGCTGGCCGCGCTCGAACGCTATGCGCTCAATCTCGGGCTCGCTTTCCAGTACACCGACGACCTTCTCGACGGCGACGGACTGTATCCGCGCGGGGAGACGGAGCGGCGCGCGAAGGAGGCGACGGCGGCGGCGGCCGGGGCGCTCGACGCGCTCGGCGGGGACGTTCTTTTCCTGAAAACGCTGGCGCTTTCGCTGGCGGACAGGAAAAAATAATCCGGTCCGGTCCTGACGCGGCGGCAAAAATATGGTATAATCAACATCATGAAAACTTCAAGAAGATCATTTCTCAAGGCGGCCGGGGCCGCCGGAGCGTTCAATATAATACCGGCGAAGGTGCTCTGGGGCGCCGAAGCCCCGTCAAACCAGCTCACCCGCGCGATAATCGGCGTCGGCGTGATTTCGTATTCGGGCAACCATCTGCCCTACGAGGGGTCGCGGCTGCTCGGCGTGTGCGATCCGTTCGACTACCGCGTCAAGGCGGCGCTCGCCTGGGCGGAGCAGAACGGCAAGGGCAAGATCAAGGCGTACAAAAACTTTCTCGAGCTTCTCGACGACCCGTCGGTCGACATCGTGCACATCTGCACGCCGCCGCACTGGCACGGCTGCATGAGCGTGATGGCGGCCAACGCCGGCAAGGACATCTGGTGCGAAAAGCCGATGACCCGCACCGTCGGCGAAGGCAAGCGCGTAATGGAAGTCGTGAAGGCGAAGAAGCGCATGTTCCGCATCAACACGTGGTTCCGTTTTCAGGATACGTTCTACGGGTTCGGAACGCCGGTCGAGCCGATTCGCCAGGTTGTCGAAAACGGGATTCTCGGCGACGGGCCGCTCAAGTGCACGTTCGGGACCG
>JAGDAE010000293.1 GCA_017959645.1 Kiritimatiellia bacterium | reverse complement strand
GGGAGACGACGAAACCGCCGCTCTCCAGCGACGCTTTGCCGGCGAGCAGCGGACGCGAATGGAATTCCACCCCGCCGCCGTACAGCATACGGCACGCGAGAACCACCAGCACAAAAGCCAGGATTTTGTGAACCTTTGCCATATTCCTCCCTATATGGCGCATATTATTTCAGCCGCCCGTGTCCACCGAAATGAAATGAAAAAATCGTCTTTCACCCTACCGTTCCGATGTGGACTTCGCCGGCATAGACCTTTTCGCCCGAAACCACCAGCGCACCGTCTTCCGCTATGCCTTCGGCCACGCCGGAGAACGGCTCCGGATCGCCGTCGATGCGCATTACTTCGATCTGCTTCCCTTTGAGCGCGTCGCAGGCGGCAAGGCGGTCCATAAACGGCGAAATGCCTCCTTCGCGCCAGCTTTCGAAGACTCCGGCCAGTCGATCCAGTATCGCATCACGCGTTTCTTCCGTCGAAGGCCCGTCGAGCGCGGCGGCCTGAATTCCGGCCGGCCAGTCCCAGCTTTTTACGTTGACGCCGATTCCGGCAATCGCATGGTTTCCGCAAAGTTCGCAGAGTATTCCGGCGAGCTTGCGTCCGGAGCGGAGAATGTCGTTTGGCCATTTGAGCGAAATATCCGGCGCGTATCTGCGCAGGGCTTCCAACGTCGCGAAGCCGACGGCGAGCGGCAGCGTCGCGATTCTTTCCGGAGAAATCCCGCCGACGTCGAGAACGACCGACATCAAAAGGCTCGCCCCCGGCGGCGAAAGCCATTTATGGTCCAGCCGTCCCCTGCCGGCGCTCTGGTATCCGGCTGTGAAGACGTCGCCGGGCTTTCCGCCGCGCGCGTCGAGATTGGTCGACGCGGTTTCGGCGCTATGGTGGATTTTCCACTTCACGATACGTCGAGCCCGCACACTTCGGGGACGAGATCTACGCCAAAGCGGTGGAAAACCAGGTTGTGCATGATTCGCGCCAGCGCCAGAAAATCGCTCGCGCGCGCGCCCACGGAGCTTACGATCACGTTGGCGTGCTCCTCCCAGACCCGGCACCCTCCGACCGAAAGACCCTTCGCGCCGGCCGCCTCGAGTAGCCGCCCTGCGAAATCGCCAGGAGGATTTTTGAATACGCTGCCCTTGGTTCCGGACGGGAACCTGCGGCGGCGCGAAAGGTAATACGCCTCGTCGCCTTCGGACTTGACAGGCCTTGTCTCGACATCCTGTATTTCGCCCGCTATGTTCGAACTGCGGTACGAAAAACCGCAATCCACCGCATCGATCCATTTTCCGTCGACTTTGACCCTTTCGATCGCCTCCGAAATCGAGTGGCCGAACGCGCCGGCGTTCATTTTCACCCAACCGCCGATCGTGCCCGGGATTCCCGCCATCCACGGAATGCCGAGCGAAGCGCCGGGACGCCCGGCGGGGCCCTCGGTCGCCGCGTACTCGACCGACAATTTCAAATCGCTCTTCCACATGTTCGAACCGGATCCGATGAAAATTCTTCTCTTTCCCCGCTCCGGCAGGGACGGGCAACGGTCGATCGTCCCCGCCCCCAGAAGCAGAACGAGGTCGCCGGGCGACGACGAATTGCGGGCATGCTCCCACGCCTCCTCGCAACTGCGCGCGAGAAAGACGTTCTGTCCGCGCTCGCGGCATGCCTTGTAGAGATCTGCGGAGTCGCCGCCTTCGACCGGACTCTCGAACGCCGCGTAAACCGGACACAGCACCACTTCGTCCGCGCCCTCGAACGCCGCCGGAAAATCGTTCAGCAAGGCCTTCGTCCGGGAATGGCGGTGCGGCTGGAAGAGCACCCTGAGAACCCCTTTACACTCCTTTCGCGCCATCGAAATCGCACATTTCATCTCGGTTGGATGGTGGGCGTAGTCTGTATAGACGCCGTCGGCGAGTCGCTCGAAACGGCGATCCGGCAGTTTGCGCGCTATCTCCGGCGCCAATTCCATTATCTTCTCGATCGGATGTCCCCGGCGCTTTGCGACCTCGATTGCAGTCTTCATGTTGTCGCGCGGATCGGTGTATATTCCGCCGCGCACCACTTCGCCGGCCGCGGCTTCTGCCTTTTCGTAGCAGGCGCGGTATTCCTCTGGCGTGCGGAAATGGTCGGCATGGTCGTATTCGCAATTGGTGACCACCAGCGTCTTTGCCTTGTAGAGCGCGAGCGTGCCGTCGGATTCGTCGGCTTCGACGACGAGAACTCCGCTTCCCGCGCCGGCGACCGGAAAATCCCCCGTCTCGCCGCCGATCGCCCAGGCCACGTCTTCGCCGAGCGCTTTCAGCAGTTTCGCAATGAAAGTGGCGGTCGTGGTTTTGCCGTGCGAACCGCAGACCGCGATCGTCTCACGGGACGATGCATATTCGGCAAGAACCTCTCCTCGCCAGCGAAGACGCCCGCCCGCCGCAATATATTCGGGATTGTCCCTGCGCACCGCCGGGGTCGCAATTACCATATCCGCATCGCATACGTGCTCCGCCGAATGGCCGGTATCGACTTTTATTCCGTTTTCCTCCAGCCAGCGGGTGCGCGCGGAGGAAGCGATGTCGCAACCCGAAACCTCGAAGCCTTCGGACTTCAAAAGATAGGCGAGAGCGGCCATGCCGACCCCGCCGATGCCTATGAAATGTATCTTTTTCACGGTCTTGCCGGAAAAATGCTGGTGCTCGGGGCGGGACTCGAACCCGCAAGGATCTCTCCACATGCACCTCAAGCATGCGTGTCTGCCAATTTCACCACCCGAGCAAAGGTTGCTTGAGACTTTCGCAAATTGGTGGAGGTAGTCGGATTCGAACCGGCGACATTCTGCTTGCAAAGCAGACACTCTACCAACTGAGTTATACCCCCGTTGGCTTGCCAGCCGTAGCAGGCTTAGCCGCGAAGGCTGGTGGGCCTGACAAGAATCGAACTTGTGACCTCGTCATTATCAGGGACGCGCTCTAACCAACTGAGCTACAAGCCCATGTGTCTTCGGAAGAGAAATGGAACGCAGATGTCCGCGCGAGGTTTTCACCTTTCTCCTCGAAAGAGGTTGCCCTCTTTTTCGGAGATGTCTCCTTAGAAAGGAGGTGATCCATCCGCTGGGTCCCCAACGGTTACCTTGTTACGACTTCATC
>JAGDAE010000292.1 GCA_017959645.1 Kiritimatiellia bacterium | reverse complement strand
GGCGCTCGGCAAAGCCGGCAACCTGATCGCCGCCGGGAAGATCGCCGGCATGATGGGATGCGCCGTCAAGCGTCTCGGGGCGGATATCTTCAAGAAGCTGCCGCATTTGAGTTTCGCGGTCGGGCCGCGCGCGTTCGGGCTTATACCGAAGATCGTCGCCGAGGGCAGATTCCCGGCGCTGGAGCTCGGAGACGGCCTCGTGCCGTGCGGCCTCGACGCGCATGTGGAACAGAGCGGGTTCCAGGCGTACGTGACGATAATGACCGGCTGCGACAACCGCTGCAGCTACTGCATCGTCCCCGACGTGCGGGGGCGCGAATACGCCCGCCCTGAGAACGAAATTCTCGCCGAGGCCGGATCGCTGGCGAAGAACGGTGTGCGCGAGATATGTCTGCTCGGGCAGAGCGTGCTGCGCTATCCGGGCTTTCCGGCGCTTTTGCGGCGGCTGGCGGCGATCGATGGAATCGAACGCATACGCTTCACTTCCGCACATCCGAAAGGGTGCACCGACGAGCTTGTCGCGGTCTTCCGCGAATGTCCGCAGGTCTGCCGCCACATGCATCTGCCGGTCCAGTCGGGTTCCGGACGCATCCTCGAGGCGATGGGGCGTCGGTATACGCGAGAAGAGTATCTCGCCGCGGTGCGCAAGCTGCGGGAGTTCGATCCCGAGTTTGCGGTGACGAGCGACGTGATCGTCGGCTATCCCGGCGAAACCGAAGCCGATTTCGAAGACACCCGTTCGCTCATGGAGGAGGCGGGGTTCGACAATGCGTTCGTCTTCAAGTACTCTCCGCGTCCGGGTACCCGCAGCGCGGCGCTGCCGGACGACGTGCCGAAGGCCGAAAAGGAACGGCGCAACGGCATACTGCTCGCCGACCAGGAACGGCGTGGGCTGCGCCGCAACGAGGCGCTCGTCGGGACGGTGCGCGAGGTGCTTTGCGAAGGCGTCTCCAAGCGCAACCGCGAACGGTTGGCCGGCCGCGACGGGGGCAACCGTATCGTGGTCTGGAGTTCGGCGCAGAACGTGCCGGCCGGCTCGAAGGTGTCCGTCAGGATCGTCGAGGCCCATGCGCAGATTCTCGTCGGCGAAAAAGTCTGAGCGGTTGCGATTGAACGGCCGGAACGGTTTATGATATAATATCAGCGATGGGCGAATGCGAGATAGAGATAACCGGAAAGATTCCGGCGGCGATCGGGCTGGACCGGCGCGCTGTCGCGTCGGCGGCGCGGTTTTTCGCCTCGAAGGCGTCCCGTCGCGCCGGGCGCGCGTTCCGGACGGTATCGGTAGTTCTGCAGGACGACGCGGGCAGCGACGCGGCCCATCGCGCGGTCATGGGGGTGGCCGGCGCGACCGACGTCATCACGCAGCCGTACGACGCCATGCCGGGAGAGGCCGAAGGCGTGTACGGCGAACTTTGCGTCAATTGCGAGCGCGCCGTCTCGCTTTCGCGCGCCGGGTGGCCGGCGGCGAAGGAACTGCTGCTCTACATCGCGCACGGCATGGACCACCTTTCCGGAGCCGACGACGGCAAGCCGGCCGATCGCGCGCGGATGCGCAGGCGAGAGCTCGGCTGGCTGAAGGAGTGTCCATGCTGACGCGCAAAGAGTTCATAATCTCGTCGGGGGCGGCGGTCGCGGTCTGCGCAGCCGGCTGCGCGCGCCCGGAAGACAAAAGCTTGAAACCCACAACATCACCAAAGAAAGAAGGTGCAGGCATGCTGAAAGGTATATCGCCGGTCGTTTCGCCGGATCTTTTGAAAATCATGGCGGAGATGGGCCACGGAGACGAAATCGTGTTCTCCGACGCGCATTTCCCGGCGCACAAGTTCGGGCGCGACGGCGGCGCGACGGTTTTGCGCGCGGACGGGCTCGCGGCAGACAAACTGCTCGCCGGAATCGTTCCGCTGTTCGAGCTGGACAGCTACGCGACGCCGGTCGTGATGATGGAAGCGGTCCCCGGCGACACGCTCGATCCCGATGTCGAGAAGGCCTACCGCGCCGCGCTCGGCTACAGCGGCGAGATCGAACTTATGGAGCGTTTCGCGTTCTACGAACGCGCGAAGAAGGCGTATGCGATCGTGCTTACCGGCGAGACGCGCAAGTACGGCAACATAATCCTCAAGAAGGGAGTAACTCCCCTCGCCTGATGAAACTCGGGCGGATAACCGGCTGGCTCGACCGCACGCTCGACGTCGCGGCTTTCGACGACGCGTCGAACAACGGGCTGCAGATCGCGCGCGATGGCGACGGGGTCGAAAAGGTCGCGTTCGCGGTGGACGGCAGCGCGAAAAGCCTGCGCGACGCGGCGAAAGCCGGCGCGCAGCTGCTGGTTGTGCACCACGGCATAAGCTGGGGCGGCGGGATAAAACGCGTGACCGGCGGGGAATACGAGGTGGTGCGCGCGGCGATCGAGGGCAATGTCGCTCTTTATGCGGCGCATCTTCCGCTGGATGCGAACCGGCGCTGCGGCAACAACTGGGAACTGGCGCGCTATCTGGGGCTCAAAGGCGTCAAGCCGGCGTTCAGGTACCGCGGCCGCGAGATCGGCGTAACCGGCCTCAACGCGAACGGCAAGAAGATCGGCGTTTGCTCCGGCGGCGCCGGAGCCATGGCGGCGGAGGCGAAAGAGCTCGGCTGCGATCTTCTGGTCACCGGCGAGGCGGACTGGGGCGAGAGGGTGGCCGCGCAGAATATCGCGATGCCGATCGTCTGCGCAGGACACTACGAGACCGAGACATTCGGGGTGAAGGCGCTGATGAAGCTGATGAAAAAGACGCTCGGGGTGGCGACGACTTTCGTGGCGCTGACGCTGTCGACGGCGCTTTTCGCTGACGAGGAACGATTCGCCGGAGGCGAAGAGGCGTACGAGTTCGAGCGGTTCTACGCCGGCTCGGCGGCCAAGATGGTGTTGCCGCAGAACGGCGGCGACATGCGGCGGCTCGGCGGCGCCGGCATCCGCGCGGGATGGTACGCGACCGAAATGCTCGCGTTCGAGTGCGAGGGGGCGTGGATGGAAAACAGCGCCTTTCTCGGCGCGCGCGGACTCTGGCACTGGTACGGATACGAGCGTATCGACCCGTTCTTCACTTTCGGCGCCTCCGGATGGATAAACGGCGATGCCGGTCCGTCGCTCGGCGTCGGCACATTCTTCCATCTTACCGGCTCGCTTTCGCTGAGATTCGACGCCGACGCCACGCTCGGAATCGAACGCGAACCCGAGATGGCCTATTCGCTTTCGGCCGGGTTGCAGTATTCGTTCTGAGGAGACGGTGAGAGACGTTCGCGAAGAGTGGTACGATGCCGGACGCAAAATCTCCGTCACGTTCGCGGACGCGACTTGCGCCGCGCAGACGCTGGCGGCCGGGCATCTGTGCGGGCCGGCCTCGGCGTACTTCCTTTCCAAGGCGCTGGCGGCGGTGGCGCTGCTCGGCGCGGAAACCTCGGAAAAGGACGAGACCGTC
>JAGDAE010000291.1 GCA_017959645.1 Kiritimatiellia bacterium | reverse complement strand
GAAGGCAAAGCTTGACCGGAAGCCCGCCGCCTTCAACTTCGGCTGCACGCCGGAAAGGAAGTTCTCTCTTTCCGACCTTGCCGTGAAGACCGCCGACGAGCCGCTGATGTCCTTCCCCGTCGAGAAGCACTTCGCCGCCTTCGAATCGCTTTTGCAGCCGCTCGCGAACGCCTCGGTCGCGGCGGGTACCGAGAACATCGTCCTCGAAGGCGCCGGACGCCGCGGCGTGGCCTTCAACTTCGGCGGCGACGCGTCGCGCTCCGCGAAACTCGGCTTCAAGCGCGACGGCGGCGAAGAGACAGCATGGGATTGTTCGATAGGCGACTTCACCGCAGAACGCAAGGATGCGTATCTGTCGTTTTCGAAAAACGGCAGGGGGCGCGACACGCCTGCAGCGCAGTGGGTGCGCCCGAACATGCGCCCGTTTTGCGAGAACTCGGAGACTGGCCAGCGCGGCATGGTAGATTCCGGACATGACGTTCTGCGCGAGTGGAATCGCCTGCCGCCCGCTTCGCGCCACACTTTCCACATCGATTTCACGCGCGAAGATGACGGTTCGTGGACGCTCTGGGTCGATGGCTCGCGCAGGCAATCCCTCGGCTCCGGCATAAAAGAGTTCTTCTTCCGCCCCTCGGCAGGCGTGGCATACGCCGTCAAAAACGACGCCGCCTTCGCCAAGATCGACCGTTCGCGCTTCGAGCCGCTCGACTTCTCCGAAAACCCGCGGGCGAAAGCGATGGCCGGCGGCGTCCTCAAGGGAATAGCTCCGGGAGTGCATGATTTCGGCGGCGTTCCCGTGAAAGCAGTCGCCCCTATCGATTCCGCAGACATTTCGATATGCCGGCAGGGTAAAGGCAATTGGGCGCTCGAAGTCGAAGAATACCACGGACGGCACCCGTACCAGGGCTTCCCGATGGCGGTCCACTACCGCGTCCCGGCCGCCACATACGTGAAGGCCCACATCCTGTTCGCCCTCGATCCGTCGCCCGGGAAAGACCCGATACTCACGTTGCGGCTCGGCAGATACGAAACGAACGGCGTCGGCGGCAACACTCTCGGAGACACCGTGCTCGACTTCTCCGGCGGAGTCCCGGAATATTGCCGGAAAGCCGGCGAGGTCGAATTCTGCGGCAAAACCGTTCCTCTTTACTACGCGGAGGTGCCCCTGAACCCCGGGCCGGTCGTCGATCTCGCAGCACAAAGGGGGAGCTACATGGAGTTCGACCTGACAGGAAAAGGATGGGAGAACTTCCAGCAGCTCGACAACAGAATGAAACCCGATCCCAATTCGGACAGCGCATTCAACATCTTCGGGGCGACGCTCGAAAAAGCGCCGTTCGACATAGTCATCCAAGAAGCCCAGCCCGGTAACATATTCACGGCCGACGAACAGGGGAAGAAGACGTCATTCGCCATAGCGGCCCGCGGCAATGCGTCTGGCAGCGTCAGCTGGTCCGCCAAAGACCTCGACGGTGCGGAGGTCTTCAAAGGGGGCGGAAGGTTCAACGTCGCCGCCGGCTCGACAAACGTTGTCGATATTCCGTTCGGAGACATTGGTCCGGGCTGGTATTCCCTCGATGTCGCCTTTTCCGGGAGCGAGGGCAGGAAACTCTTCTCGCACGAAGCCGCAATCGGCATCATGCCCGAAGCAGGGCGCAAGGTCTCGCGCCGCGACTCGCCGTATGCCGTATGGTGGTTCAACTGCCACGGCTCGACCGGGAAACCGGAAATCGGCGGACCGATCATGAAAAAAACAGGCATACGCAAGTTCTCGTGGAATTCGTTTGACAAAACCGTCAAAGACGACAAGGGCAGAAATACGAAGACAATCGACCAGGAACTCTACGACAAATACGATGTCGCCGGATGCGGCAATTTCATGATGCCCAGGCGACACGATAATTTCGACAACGAAAAGGGCGTGTTCAAAGACAAGACACTCCGCTCGGGCGAGACGGTTTCGGGCGAAGACTGGTTCGTGCAGGAAGTGCGCAAGGCGCTCGACAAGATGCCAAAGGATACGGTCGCAACTCCCATGATATGGCACGAGTCCGCCCCGTCCGCCTTTCTCGCCGAAGAAATCCTCGGTCTGCCCGTGCCAAAAGAACCTGCCTATAAAATGGCATGGGCCGACGCCAAATACATAAACGAATGCGCGAGACTCCTTCGCAAGCACTTCCCCGATCTCGCGCCGCGCTTGCAGATCGGCAACTCCACATGGTCGGCAGGCGCCGTGATCGGGCCCTTGCGCGCGGGGGCGAAGGCTGAAAGCTACGGCCGCATCGGCATCGAAACCCCCTCGCAGACAATCGTCCCGGAACGGCTTATCGACTGCAACATCCAGGGACAGCACGTGACGATGGATACGTTCGAGGCGATCTCCGGCAAGAAGATCATGTGCAACGGAACGTGGGAATTCGTATACCGCACCGAACGCGACCTCGGCATAAAGGCGCAGGCCGAATATTATATGCGGGACGTCATAATCTCGCTCGCCCACGGCTACTACCTCATCAGCCCGGGCGTATTCTTCGACTGCTCTTCCGGATACTACAACGGACTATGGGGCGGCTCCGGTCTCACGTATCGTTCGCCATGGGTGTATCCCAAGCCCGCGCTTGTCGCATATGGCGTCCTTACGAAAGCCCTCGACGGCGTGAAATACTCGCGCGAACTCGATACCGGCTCTACGACCGTCTACGCCGTGGAGTTCAAGCGCTTGGACGGGAACTACGCCACCGTCCTCTGGGCGGCGCGGGGAGACGCGGAATTCGAAATCGTATCGCCTTCCGGCGGGACCGCGATCAAGATGCTCGGAGCG
The DNA here is from genome assembly GCA_017959645.1 of Kiritimatiellia bacterium. Classification (GTDB taxonomy): domain Bacteria; phylum Verrucomicrobiota; class Kiritimatiellia; order RFP12; family UBA1067; genus UBA1067. Next base: position 498 of record JAGDAE010000291.1, on the reverse strand, counting down.
GAATCGAAACTCGCGAGCGGGAAATCCATCGTCAAGGCCGGTTCCTCGCCCGTATATCTGATAACCCGCAAGCCCGTTTCGTCTGCCCGCGCCGGGAAACGCACTTACCCCAAATCTGCCGAAATCGAAAAACGCGCCGTGATCGTCGCGCCGATGGACTTGGCCGACGACATCGTCCTCGCTCCCGATCCTTGGCTCGAATCCCAAAGCCACGCATTCCTTCCCTACCTCAGGAAAGCGGGCGAAGGCGAGTTTACGGCCAAAACGGCAGACGATGCCGAAAAAGGCCGCTGCATTGAACTCGCCCTCGCGCCGGCAAAGGAAAAGCCCGCAAACAAATTCGTCGACGGATACGTCACACGCTACACCACCATGCGCTTCAAGGAGCCAAAGCCCGTGGAAGGCAAGCCGAATGTGATTGGCGTCTGGGTGAAAGGCGACTCCAACTGGGGACAGGTCAGATTCGAGATAGAAGACGCCCAAGGAGAAGTTTTCAAG
>JAGDAE010000029.1 GCA_017959645.1 Kiritimatiellia bacterium | reverse complement strand
GTTCCGATCCGTGCCGAACCGCTCTGGATTCTCGCCGCCCTCGCCGGAGTTGGACATGGTGCCGAGTCCGTTCAAGGCGAGAGCGATCGTCTCGTGGGCCTCGGGAGAGAGCGAACCGAGCGACATCGCGCCGCCGACGAAGCGCTTGATTATCGAGTCCACCGGTTCGACGGATGCCGTCGCCTCGCGATCTGCAGCCGTCTTCGCTTTCGAGGCGGACGCGAACTCCAGCTGCGAACGGAGCGTCACGCGGCTGTTCCGGTCGATGTCGTCCGTATATTTCTTGAAGCGGCCGTAGTCGCCGCGGCGGACCGATTCGCGGAAGTCGACGAGCCGCTGCGGCGACCAGAGATGCTCTTCGCCGTCTTTGCGGGCGCGATACGCTCCGCCGGGGGAAAGCGGACCGCCGTCCGTCCGCCCTTCGCCGGAGAATTTTTCGATATCCTCCAGCTCGAGTCCGCCGACCGGCGAAACGACGCCGCCGAAGTAGTCGTGCATGATGCCGGGGCCGAGGCCTACGGCCTCGAAAATGCGGGCGCTACGATAGGATCTCAAAGTGGAGATGCCCATCTTGGACATGATCTTCATGATGCCCTTGCACACGGCGGAGACGTAGTTGGCGGCGGCCAAAGCCATCCCCGTCCTGCCGATCTCAGACACCGTCTCGAGCGCGAGCCACGGATTGATGGCGGTCGCCCCGAAGCCGAGCAAAACGGCGAAATGATGCACCTCGCGCACCTCGCCGGATTCCACGACGATGCCGACGGAACTGCGTGCCCCCGCCTCAGTCAGCGCGTTGTTGACCGCAGCCACGGCGAGAAGCGACGGAATCCTGCTCCGGTTGCAAACGCCGGATTTCTCCCTATCCGACAGAACGAGGATTTTCGCACCGTCCTTCACGGCGCACAGGGCATCCGCGACGAGTTTGTCCAGCGCGGCCTTGAGCCACGGCGACCCTGATGCCGCATCGACGCCGAGCGGCAGCGTCTTTGCCGGGAACTCCGGTATGGCCATTATGCGCCGCAGCTCGTCGTCGGTCAGGACCGGACGCGTCATTTTGACAAGCCGCGCATGCCCGGGCGTTTCGGCGAGGACGTTCTCGAGATTGCCGATGTAGGTCATTATCGACATCACCAGCTCTTCGCGTATCGGATCGATCGGCGGATTTGTCACCTGGGCGAACAACTGGTGGAAGAAATCGAAAAGCCGCGACGCATTCGCCCCCGCGCGTCTGCGCAGACTCGCCAACTCGGCGTCGTTGCCCATCGCGCCGAGAGGCTCGTGGCCGGTCTCGGCCATCGGACGGAGAATCAGCTCGATATCCTCCAGCGTATAGCCGAAGCGCGTCTGGTCGCGCCTGAGCGCGATTCTTCCGTCCTCGCCCTCCGCCGGGCGCGATGGCACGATTTCGCTGAACAGTCCGGTGACGGGAATGTGGTTCTCCTTCACCCAGCGGCGGTACGGCCGGCGGCGGGCGTAGAAAGTCTTCAGCTCCGCGTCCTCCATCAGACGGTGGTTCGCGATGTCCAGCCAGATTATCGAACCCGGCTTCAGACGCCCGTGGCGCTCGACGTCCCCGGGCGGGATGTCGAGCACGCCGGCTTCGGACGCCAGGACGAACAGCCCGTCCTTCGACAGCGTCCAGCGGGCGGGGCGAAGCCCGTTGCGGTCGAGCGTCGCGCCGAGGCCGGTACCGTCCGTGAACGCGACGGCGGCGGGACCGTCCCACGGCTCCATCAGGGCGGAGTGGTATTCGTAGAATGCGCGCACGTCGTGCCCCATATGGTATTTGGCTCCCCAAGCTTGCGGAATGAGCATCATCATCGCATGCGGAGCGTCGCGTCCTGCGGCCACCAGCAGCTCGAACATGTTGTCCAGCGAAGCGGAATCGGACTGCCCCCGGCGGACGACCGGGAGAAGCTTTTTGATGTCGTCTCCCAGCAGCGGCGAGGCAAATGACGCTTCCCGCGCGGCAAGCGCGTTCAGATTGCCCTTCAGGGCGTTGATTTCGCCGTTGTGCGCGATGGCGCGGAACGGATGCGCGAGTTCCCACGACGGAAATGTGTTCGTCGAATAGCGCTGATGGACTATGGCGAACGGCGAAACGAAATCTGGATCCTGCAGGTCGGGATAGAACTTCTCGATCTGCGTCGCGAGCAGAAGCCCCTTGTAGACAATCGTGCGCGACGAACACGAGCAGATATAGGCCTCCGGCGCGGCCTTCTCGATCTGCCGCCTGACTATGTAGAGGCGGCGTTCAAAATCGGCGCCGCCCGGCGCCGCCGCGTCTCTGCGGGAAATGAACAGCTGCCGTATCCTCGGCATCGCGGCGCGGGCGTCGCGGCCGATCGCGTCCGGATCGACCGGCACGTCCCGCCATGCGAAGACTTCGCACCCCTCGGCCCGTACGGCCGCCTCGATCTTCTTCTCGTCGCCATCTCCACCGAACACCATCGCGATTCCGAATTCTCCGTCCGCGTTTGCGGCCTTCACTCCGGTAGCCGCCAGGGCTTTTCTGAAGAAACCGTGCGGAATTTTCATCAGCAGCCCCGCTCCGTCGCCGGTCTCGGGATCGTTTCCGGTAGCGCCGCGGTGCATGAGCCGCTTCAGAATCGTCATGCCGTGCACGACGATCTCCCGGCTCGCCTCGCCCGAAAGGTTTGCCACCATCCCGACGCCGCATGCATCGTGTTCGTATTCGCTTCTGTACAGTCCGTTCTTGCGGTTCATTGTATCGTTCTTTCAGTCGAGTGCCAGATTATTCTTTCCGCTCGCCAGCGCGCGGACGACGAGCGACGCCCCCGACGCGCAGTCGCCGACGCAGTGGATTTTGCGCTCCGGGTCGGAGACGAGCGTGCCGCGCGGCGAAAGCCCGAGCCCGAGCTGCGCGACGAGCGGAGTGCCGGCCGGAACGCCGGTGAAACCCATTGCAAGAAACACGAGTCCGGCCTTCAAAGTCTCCTTCGTCCCGGGAACTGGACGGAATTCGAGCGGACGACCCTCGGGCGAGAATTTCCACTCCACCTCCTCGACCTCGACGCCAGAGACCGATCCGTCGCCCAAGAAACGGAGCGAGTTGAGACTCCATCGCCTCTCGCACCCTTCCATGTGGCTGGAGCTGGTGCGCAGCATGTTCGGCCAAAGCGGCCATGGCGTCGACTGGGCGCGCTTCTCCGGCGGCTTCGGCATGATCTCGATCTGCGTGACCGACTTCGCGCCGTGGCGTATCGCCGTGCCCACGCAGTCGCTGCCCGTGTCGCCGCCGCCAATGACCAGCACGTCCTTGCCCTTTGCGTCGATGGGCAGCGCGGCGGTCTCGCCCGCGAGGACCCGGTTCTGGCCTTCGAGAAACTCAAGCGCGAGATGGACCCCGGCGAGTTCTCGCCCGGGAATCTTCAGGTCGCGGGCGGCCGGCGTGCCGATGGCGACGACAATGCAATCGTGCCGTGCCTTCAGCCACCCGGCGGAAACGTCCTTCCCGACTTCGCAACCCGTCTCGAATCTTATCCCTTCCGCCTCCAGAATCGCGCGCCGACGGTCGATAAGCGCCTTGTCGAGCTTGAACCACGGGATGCCGTAACGCAGAAGCCCGCCGATATCCGCTCGTCTTTCGTAGACCGTAACCGCCCATCCTCTGCGCCGCAGTGTGACGGCAGCCGAAAGTCCCGCAGGACCAGCCCCGACGATCGCGGCCGATTTGCCGTTCTCTCGTTCCGGTGAGCGCGGCACGACCCATCCGTTCGCAAACGCCGTTTCGACGATCCGCTTCTCCGACTGCCGCACCATCACCGGCTCTTCGTCGAGCTGATGGACGCATGACGCCTCGCAGAGCGCGGGGCAGACGCGCGATGTGAACTCTGGAAAATCGGAATTCGCCGACAGAAGCTCGTACGCCAGCTTCCATTCGCCCTGCGCCACGGCGCGGTTCTGGTCGGGCACGAGATTGCCGAGCGGGCAGCCGTAGGCATGGCAGAACGGCTGACCGCAGTTCATGCAGCGCGCAGTCTGCTCCTTCAGCTCCGCGTCTGCAAGCATGCGCTCGACTTCACGCCAGTCGCCCTTGCGCTCCTCCACCGGACGGTAAATGTCATGTATTCGTTCCATACCAGATGGATGTAGCACAACCCGTGCCAAAGCCGAAAATCACCGTTGTGTTTACACTGAATGTAAACCACAGCGAAATGGCTTTACATTCACTGCTCCAACAATGTGTCGCATGTCTGCCGGTTTGTCTATGCCTTCATGGCACGGCACCGTTCAATCACGCACTTCGCATATTCGGAGTAAATACGACCGGAATCAAGCTCGTCGAGCAGTCCGGGGAAATCCGGTTTAAGGACGTTGATCGATTTGATTGCTGAAACGAGCGATTCCACATCACCCGGTCTGTAGATCGAGCCGGCCGAATAGCGCGAAAGCATCGCCGCGCATTCGCCGCCCAGCGACGAGACGATTTTGAGCAAGTGCTGGGCATAATCGCCGATCTTGTACGGAAGCCCCACGAAACTGTCGTCGCGAAGCGGGATAACGCCGATTGTCGCCGAATCCAGAAGAGTGCCGAGTTCGTCCGCGCCGACATACCCGTGGAAGCGTATGCGCCCGTCGCCGTTCGCGAGTTCTCGCCACTTCCATTCCAGCTCGCCGGAGCCGGCGATATCGAGCGTGGCGTCTTCGATTCGCTTGACCGCCGCGATCACCGTGCCGAGATCGTATCCGCGCCCGAGATTGCCGGCGTAGACCAGCCGGATCGAGTCCGCTTTTTCGCGCGGATGCGTTTCGCGTCCGGACGCGATGCCGTGATAGAATCGCCGGTATTCTTTCGCCCCGTATTCGCGGACCATTTCGCCGTATCTGTCGCAGACGCCAGTCACGAGATCGGCGGAACGGTAGGCGAGGCGCGCGGT
>JAGDAE010000290.1 GCA_017959645.1 Kiritimatiellia bacterium | reverse complement strand
CAGTTTCAGAAGATCGAAAGCCTCGGCCGCTACAATCAGACACAGCGCCGAATCAAGTCCGCCTGAGACCCCTACGACAACCGACTTGAGCCCTGTCGAACGAATCTTTCGCGCCAATGCGCGAACCTGGGTATTGAACACCCGCGCCGGCGCGCACGCGAACGGCTCGCCATCTCTGCATGTTTTTGCGACCATTTTTGGATAGTTTGCGACCATTTTTGGATAGTATACTATATTGTGCGCCCGTTGCGCAACGGCAAAAACGCGTGCTTCTTACTGTTGTCCGCCGTCGATGCGCATCGGCCACGGACCCGATGCCGATTTTTTGCAGCTTGCCTGCCCGTATCCAGATCCGCCGACGATGAATCGAAGGCGATCAACACGTCGATCACGTCGAGTTGCGTCTCTTTCTTCGCGTCCTTCGCGTAAGCCGCGCGCATAGTCGCAGCCGGAGCCGCATATTCTGCTATCGCCCGTTCAAGCGCAGCCGAATCGGGTGCCAAGGTCGTGCAGAACGCATATTCGTTCCCAGAATACGCGACTCTCGCCGCAGACAGAACCAGCATCAATACCAACGCATTTTTCATGAATGCCTCCTTTTGCACCAGACGTATTATATCAAATTATCGATCGCCGCACGTAGCTTCGACGAAAAAACCTCCGGCGCGAACACGAGCGAGTTCCGGACGCAGCTCTCCGACTGCCACCGGCGCGATTCGAACTCTTCAATCGCGCCGCAAAGCGATTCGACCGTCTGTTCGCCGAAGAAAAGTCCGCTCTCGCCGTCTTTTACCGTCTCCAGCGCACCGCCCTTCCCGAATGCGATCACCGGCGTCCCCGCCGCCTGCGCCTCGACCGGGACAATGCCGAAATCCTCCACCCCCGGGAAAAGCAGCGCCTTCGCCTCGCCGTACGCCCGGCGAAGCTCTTCCGGCGACGATCTGCCGCCGCCGGCGACCACAAGCTTGCGCCCCATGCGCTCGCATGCGGCTCTGGCGAGATCGAGACGCTTGTATTTCACGTCCGCGCCGGCGTACAGATAATAGTCGCGCTTGGCGTATTCTCCGCGAAAGAACTCCACGTCCACCGGCGGATTCACCACGACCGCGTCGCGGCCGTAGATTCGCTTTATCCGCCCGGCGACGAATTTCGAATTGGCAACGAAAAGATCGACCGAATCCGCGCTTTCGAGATCTTTCCGGCGCAGATGCCGCACGAACATTTTCATCGCGAGCTTGCCGCAAAATCCAGCTTCTCGGTAGTACTCGCTGTACATGTCCCAGACGTAGCGCATCGGCGTGTGACAGTAACACAGATGCTTCGCGCCTTCCGGCTTGCGGATTCCCTTTACCGGACCCGACTCGCTGGAGATTACGAGATCGTATCCGTCGAGATCCAGCCGCCGCGACGCACAAGGCATGAGCGGCAGATATATCTGCGGATGCCTCCTGCCGAACGGCAGCGACGCGATGAAAGTTTCGCGGACGCGGTGCGAACCGAAACACGGAACTTCCGCCGGTATGTAGGCATGGGTGTAGATATCGGCACCGGGGAACATTTCCGCTATCGCGGCAAGCACCTTCTCGCCGCCTCGCATGTTCGTAAGCCAATAATGGAGTAGCGCCGTTCTCATCTACTTCGCGAACACCCGCACGAAACCGATTTTTCTGTTCACGGCCGAGCCATACAGACTGCCGTCGACAACAACTCCGTTCATCGTGTACTTCTGCTTTTTGCCGTTCTCGTCCAAAACCGAAAACGAACCCTTCACCGCTCCGGTTTTGGCAGCAAAGGAAAGTTTTATCTCGTGCGGGTTGGGATCGGTCTGGCCGTCTTTCGGCTTGCGCACGTGCTTGCCGAAATCCCACTTGCCGTTCTTAACCGTGAAATTCTGTCCACCGTCGAACAACTCGCAATCGAACAAATGCCCGGAGCCGTCGGCGAGCGCATGGTTTCGGGAAGGCGCGACAACGTCCGTCTGGATCGCCTTGCCCGAAACGGTTCCCGTCAAATCGGAAATCTCCGCCGTGCCGTTCTCGCGCGCCCAGAACACGAACGCGAACGCTCCTTTTTTGGAATATGCGAACGGCACCGCCAGCGCATCGTCGCCGAGAACTCCCTGCACGGAAACCGAAACCTTGGTTCCGTCAGGCAAGGTTCCGGAAAGTTTTCCTTTCCCCTTCCTGTCGATCGCGACCTGAAACGCCGCCGCTCCGTCGTCGCCGTCGAGCGCGAACGTCCAGCCGCCGGCGAATTTTTCGAGCCGGGACGCGGCGCGCACTTTCGCCGCCTTGTCTTTCGACTTGACGAAATCGACGCCGGCCTGCAGATTGCAATCGACGCCGGCCAGAGATTCGCCGCCGAATTT
>JAGDAE010000289.1 GCA_017959645.1 Kiritimatiellia bacterium | reverse complement strand
CGGACCTTCCCCGCAGAATCCCCACGACTGGCGCAAATCGCACTGATTGCGGCATCCGCCCATATGAAACCGCGAAATGAGAAGCGGCCGGCCCGCGCCGCCACCCCCCTTCTGCAAATCCGCGAAAGCCCTGCTATGAAATCGGGAAAGCCCTCATATGAATCTGAAAAGCCCTCATATGTTTTCGCCCTTACCCCCTTATGTTTCGGCGAAACCCCTCATATGATTTCGCAAACACCCGGGAGAACGTGCCGGCAATCACGACGGAAGACCGCCAACGCGATTGGCCGGCATCCATTCTACCGACGGGAAGGCGCGACGGCGAGCAACAGCTCGGAGAGCGAATTCAGGCGCTTTGCGAACGGCCAGACGCGCCGCCAGCGCGGGAGGTCTTTCCAGTACGCCAGAAGCTCTTTGAGCCGCCCGACGACCAGCCGCTCCCCGCAAAGCTCGGCGGCGCAGATTTCGGCGTAGCGTCCGAGCAATTCGCCGATATCGTCCCTCTCGCCGAGCGAACGTATGAACGAGCGGCCGACCATGCCTTTGCGGTCCCTCCAGTCGAGATCGCCGTTTTCGACGATTGGCGTTTTCGACGCCTTTTCTATCTCCGCCAGCGCTCTGGAATCGCATTCGCCATCGTACATCTGCACGGCGGTCCGCGCATGGACGGCAATGAAGCGCAACGGATAGGTGTCGATAAGCGGCAGAAGCGCGAGAAGTTCGTCGGGCCGCTCCACTCCAAGCCGCGTCTTTATCGAGAATTTTCCGTCCCCCATCGCGGAGCAGCCGGCGTCGAGCATGCGCCGCAAGAGGTCCGGCGTGCGCAAAAGTCCGCTCCCGCGTCCTTTCTTTCTCACCATCGGGAAAGAGCAGCCGCAGTTGAGATCGGCGGTCTCGAAACCTGCGTCTTTTATCTTTTCGAGACATCGAGCCAGCGCGGACGGACTTTTGCCGATGAACTGGGGCGTAAGCGCCACCGGTTCGCCTGCGGTGTCGCGCAGTTCGCGGTCTTTCAGCGGATCGCACCCCTCCGCCGCCGGCACGAACGGCGTGAACGCCTCGCTGAAACCGGCCTCGCGGATCGCGTCCGCGAACGCGCGCCTGAACGCGCGCACCGTGACCCCGCGCAGAGGCGCAAGGATCATTGCGCCAGCCTTTCGGCGAGCGAAGTACGGCGCTCGCGCACGGTATTGGTCTCGATCGCCTTGCTGACGGCGTACGGCACGCCGATCAGCAGCACCAGCTTCTTTCCGCGCGTTATCGCGGTGTAGAGCAGGTTGCGCTGCAGCATGACATAGTGCTGGGTGTGGATTATCACGATCACGGCGGGATATTCGCTGCCCTGCGATTTGTGTATCGTCGTCGCGTAGGCGAGCACCAGTTCGTCGAGATCGCCCGAATCGTATCTGACCGGTCTTCCGTCGAACACCGCGACCAGCGAACGGTTCGCAGGATCCACGCTCTTGACGAGTCCGGTGTCGCCGTTGTAGACGTCCTTGTCGTAGTTGTTGCGAAGCTGCATGACACGGTCGCCGGCGCGGAACGACACGCCGCCGCGGACAAGGGAGGCGCCGTCCGGATTGAGCGCTTTCTGGATTTCGAAGTTGAGGTTTTCCGTTCCGAGCAGATTGCGGCGCATGGGAACGAGAACCTGCACGTCTTCGAGCGGCGAGAGGCCGAATTTCTCCGGTATGCGGACGGTCATGAATTCGATCGCCCTTTTCAGGCACTGTTCCGGATCTTCGCAGCGTATGAAATAGAAGTCGCTTTCGCCGCGCCGTATTTCGAGCGGTTCGCCGGCGTTTATGTGGTGGGCGTTGGCGACGATCAGGCCCGAGACGTCCTGGCGGAAGATTGCATCGAGGCGCGTCGAGGCGATCGCGCCGCTCGCAATCATGTCCCCCAGCACGTTGCCGGGCCCGACGCTGGGCAGCTGGTCGGTGTCGCCTACCCACACGACGACGGCCGAAGGCGGCAGCGCGGCGAGCAGATCGGCCGCGAGGCGGATGTCGATCATCGAGGTTTCGTCGAATATGAACACGTCGCCGGGGTATGGATTCTCCTCGTCGTAGGTGAAATCGTTGGTGACGGGATTCCATTTGAGAAGCCGATGGATCGTCTGTGCGTCCGCGCCGACCGATTCGCCCATCCGCTTCGCCGCCCTGCCGGTCGGCGCGGCGAGGACGACTTCGAGCCTGCGCGCCGAAAAGATGTCGACCAGCGCGCGGATTATCGTCGTCTTGCCGACGCCGGGGCCGCCGGTTATTATCGAGAACTTCTCGCCGAGCGAGCGTTCGATGGCCAGACGCTGGCGCGAGGCGAGCGTGAAACCGGTTTTGCGCTCCCACCACGAGATCGCCTTCTCGCTGTCTATCGCCGGAAAGCCGGCATCCGTCGAAAGTATCCTCTTGGCAAGCGCGGCCACGCGCATCTCCGCGCGCTGGTAGGCGCGAAGATACACCCGGTCGCCCTCTTTCGCGATTCTGCCGGCGGCGAGCTCGCCGGCGGCAGCCTCCGCGATCGTCTCGACCGGAATCCCCGTGAGCTCGTTGGCCCGCAGCAGCAGGTCGTTCTCGTACGTCCAGCAGTGGCCTGCGTCGTCCGCCTCCTTCTCAAGCGTGTACGAGACCGAAGCGCGGGCACGAAGCGGCGAGTTGCGGTCGATCCCGACCGAAAGCGCGATCTTGTCGGCGGTCGCGAAACCGATTCCCCATATCTCCCGGCACAGGCGGTAGGGGTCGGCCTTGATTATCGCGATTGCGTCCGGACCGTACCGGCGCACGATCTTCGTCATCTTCGCGATCGAGATTCCGTACGTCTGGCCGAAGATCATGTTCTCGCGCATCGTCTCGTTGCGGTGCCAGCTCTCGCGTATCTGCGCTATCTTCGCCCTGCCGAGCTTCGGAACTTCGCCGAGCCGCGCCGACTGGTGCGAGAGCACGTGCAGAGTGTTCTCTCCGAACGTGTCGACGATGCGCTTGGCGAGGACCTTGCCGACGCCCTTTATCAGCCCGGAGGCGAGATACTTTTCGATGCCGGCGAGCGACTTCGGCGCGAGGCACGTTATTTCGTCCGCCTTGAACTGCCGCCCGTGCACTTTGTCGGTCACCCAGCATCCGGACGCCTTGACGTCCTCGCCTTCCCACACCGCCTGGACTTTTCCGACGATCGTGATTTCGTCCGGAGCCCGCAATGCGTGCGAGGACGCGACTTCGACATGGAGCACCGTGTAGCCGTTCGCCTCGTTGTGGAAAACGACCGACCTGACCGTTCCCTCGACGGACTCTCTACCCGAGCATTTTTCCGATTCGTTCAACCGCGACCCTTATCTTCTGCATGCTAGTCGCATAGCTCATGCGCACGAAACCGCGGCCGCACGCGCCGAACGCGCCGCCCGGGACGCAGGCGACCCCGAAATCCTTGAGCAGCCGCATCGCGAATTCCTCGTCGTCCAGCCCGGCAGACGCGACGGACGGGAAGATGTAGAACGCACCCTGCGGCTCGACGGTTTCGAGCCCGAGAGAGCGCAACGCGCCGACGAGATAGTCGCGGCGGCGGCGATATTCGCCGCGCATCCTTCCGACATCGGCGTCGCCCCGGTCCATCGCCTCCACCCCGGCCGCCTGCGAAAGCGTCGGCGCGGACATGATGCAGTACTGGTGTATCTTCATCATCGCGTCGATTATGTCGGCCGGCCCGCACGCATAGCCGAGCCGGAAGCCCGTCATCGCCCAGCTCTTGGAAAATCCGTTCAGCAGCACCACGCGGTCGCGGTATTCGGGGAAGCCCGCGAAACTCGGCGGCGTATCGTCAGGCCCGAGCGTGTAGTTCAGCTCCGAATAAACTTCGTCGGCGAGAACGAGAATGTCGTGCCGGGCGGCGAATTCGAGCAGTTCGCGCATCTCGGCGCCCGAAAGCGTGGCGCCGGTCGGGTTGCACGGAAAGTTCAGCAGTATCGCCTTCGTCTTCGGCGTCACCTTCTTCTCCAGCTCGCGGACACGCAGCCTGAAGCCGTCCGACGCCTTCGTCTCGACCGCGACCGGGACCGCGTGGGCGAGGCGAATCGTCGGCGCGTACGAGACGAAACACGGTTCGTGGTAGAGAATCTCGTCGCCCGGCGACGCAATCGCGCGTATCGCCAAATCGATCGCCTCCGAGACGCCTACCGTGACGAGTATCTCGCGCTCCCAGTCGAATCCGGCGCCGAAACGCCGATCGAGATAGCGGGCGATCGCCTGCCGGAGCGCCGGGGTGCCGAGATTCGACGTGTAGTGGGTTCCGCCGTCTTCGAGACATGTCGTCGCGGCGCGCGAAATGTGCCACGGGGTGTCGAAATCGGGCTCGCCCACGCCGAGCGAGACGACGTCCTTCGACTGCGCCACGATGTCGAAGAACTTTCTGATCCCGCTCTTCGGCAGACAGGCTACATGGCTGGCGACTCTCCCGCCCACCTTACTTCATCAGCTCGTCGGCCAGCGCCGAAAGTTTCGCTTCGCTTGTTCCGTCCAGCGCGGAACGGATCGTCACGACGTTCTCGCAGAAAGCGATATCCTTCGAGTTCGCGAACATCGCCTTTATCGTCTTCGCCGCCGAAGGCGCCCACGAACCGTTCTCGATGATGCCGATCGTGCGCTTCTGGTAGTTGCGCTCGACGAGATGCCAAACGAAATGGCGCATCCACGGAAAGATGTCGCCATTGTACGTGGTGGTCGCCAGAACGAGCTTTCCGTAGCGGAAGGCGTCCTCGACCGCCTCCGGCTGGTCGTCGCGCGCGAGATCGCTCACCGCGACCTTTGGGCAGCCGCGCGACTTGAGCATCTCCGCCAGTTTGAGCGCCGCTTCTTTGGTATGGCCGTAGACCGACGTGTAGGCGATGCACACCCCGGGCGACTCCACCTCGTAGGAGGACCACGTCGAATACTGCTTCACGACATGCGCGATTTCGTCCGGCGTCGAAAGCACCGGACCGTGCAGCGGGCAGATCGTCTTTATGTCGAGCGCCGACGCCTTTTTGAGAAGCGCCTGGACCTGCGGACCGTACTTGCCGACGATTCCGATGTAGTAGCGGCGCGCTTCGCAATCCCACCCCTCCGGATCCTCGACGTCGTTTGCGCCGAACTTGCCGAAGCCGTCCGCCGAAAAGAGAATCTTCGCCGTCGCATCGTAGGTGACGATCACTTCCGGCCAATGCACCATCGGCGCGGAGACGAACTTGAACTCGTGCTTTCCGGTCGAGAGCGAATCTCCTTCTTTCGCAACGACGCGGCGATCGGGCCAGTCGTTGCCGAAGAACGCCTTCATCATTGCGAACGCCTGGGCGGAAGCGACAACCTTCGCCTCGGGGTACGCGTCCAGAAACCGCGCCACGTTCGCGGAATGGTCCGGCTCCATGTGCTGCACGACCAGATAGTCGATCTTCGTGCCGCCGGCCGCATTCTTCACGTTGGCCAGCCATTCGTCGCCGAAACGCGAGTCGACCGTGTCGAACACCAGTTTTTTTTCGTCCAGAACGAGATAGGAATTGTAGGCCATGCCGAGAGGCACGACATACTGGCCTTCGAAGAGGTCGATGTCGTGGTCGTCCACCCCGACGTAAACGATATCGTCTGCTATTTTCATGCCGGATATTATATCATATTTCGCGGCCTCTGTGGGTTCGCCGCAGCGCCCGGCCGCCGGCCCGGATCAGCGGAAACCGAGCAGTTTGTGGAGCTGCACGGAAAGCGACCATCCGTCCAGTCCGGAAAGGACGCTCTTGGCCGTCGCGAAATCCATCTCTCCGCCGCGTTCGCACGGCGAGACGTAATAGTCGGCGGCGGCGATCTTTGCGCGGATCTCGCGGCAGAAGCCGAGAACGTCTTCGGAGGACGCGACCACCCTGACCTCGTCGGCACGATCGAGCCTGACAGAACCGGGGAATTCCGCCTTTGGCGAACACGCGACATGGTCGACGAACTGCAGCCAGTCCGGCGCGGAGGTTCCATTGGTCTCGACCGCAATCCAGAAGCCGCGCCGCTTGAGCGCGGCGATCAGCTCGGGCATCTCTTCCTGCAAAGTCGGCTCGCCCCCGGTCAGGATCGCGCTTTTCGCGCGATAGCCGTCCGCTTCGGCGGCAATCTCCTCCGGCGTCGCCTCGAAGCGCTCCGTCCGGTCGGTGTCGCACCACGGGCACGCGAGATTGCAACCGGCGAAGCGGATGAACACCGCCGGGCGCCCGCTCCATCTGCCCTCGCCCTGGAGAGACTCGAAAATCTCAACGAGCTTCACAGCTTCTTGAGCGCGCCGCGGATCGACCTCTCCCTCGATTCGATCGATTCGCACAGCCGGAACTGCACGCGGGCGCGGTTGAGATTCTGTTCCGGCGTCTTGGTCTTAAAGTACACGTCGCCGGCAAGATAATCCTGGAAAAATCTCAAACCGAGTTCGAACGGAAGCAGACGGATGGAATCGTACATGTAGGCGCGGTCGGCTGCGGTGAGGAACGCGCCGGCCTCGCGCATATAGCCCTTGCAGAAGGCCGTCGCCAGATTCTCGTCGAACACGACCTTGGCGAGATTCGCCTCTTCTTCGCCGGCGGGATTGCAGATCGAACGCAGGGCGTCGCCGAAATCCATGTGGACGAGCCCGGGCGAGACGGTATCGAGGTCGATCATCGCGGTGCCTTTGCCGGTGACATCGTCGATCATGATGTTGTTCACCTTCGGATCGCCGTGGAACATGCGCTTTTTCAGCTCTCCGCGCTCCTCCGCCTTCTCGAGCGAGACGGCGAGCGAGCGCCGCTCGGCGACGAATTTCGCCATGCGCATCGCCTCCATGGACGATTTCAGCAGTTTTTTCGCCCGCGGCGTCGAAAGAGTCTTGTCGTATGCGGCTAGATAGCCGCTGGTGACGTGGAACCCCGGCAGCGGATTTTTGATGCTTCCCTGCGGAAGATCGCTGATGAGATAATGGAAATGCCCGAGCGCAGATCCGCATTCCATCGCGTGTTCCGGCCCCTGCGCGACGTCGAAGGCGTGGGCGGACATTATGCGGGTTATTACGCGCCAAGTGTCGCCGTTTTCGTCGGTCGCGAAATCCTTGCCGCTTTTGGTCTTGACGATGCGCGGCATCTGCCATACGCGGTCGTCGCGTCCGGCTTTGGCGTCAGCTTCGAGCTTCGCGTGGCAATGGCGGGTGACCTCGTGCATGTTGCCCATGATGACCTTCGGCTTGGGGAACACCTTGCCGTTCACTCGCTGCAGGATGACCTGGTTTTCGGTGAACGTGTTGCGGTATATCGCGAGGTACGTGTCGTTGATGTTTCCGCTTCCGAACGGCTGCAGGGCGACAAGCCGCCCCTCGACGTCGAATTTATTCATCAGAACCGTCAGTTCCATGTTCGAGCCTCCCTTCGTTTCTTTCTACAGCGGTTTGAGGAAAAACGCATCGTGCGTTATCGCGAACGCCCAGTCTTCGGGCATGCGCTTGAGTTCGTGTCCGGCGCCCCAGGAATCGGTATACAGTATCTCTTTCGTCTTCTGGTTGTAGCCGACGATCAGGCGTATGTGCCCGCCGATCGTCTGCGGCAGCCCCGGCTCGGGGAAGATTCCGAGCGTGACCCCCCAGAAAAGCGGAATTCCCTTGTCGATCTGGGTTTTTACGCCGGTCAGGAACTTTTTGAACCGCGCGTCCTTGACGCGCATTTTCTTGATCACCTTGGGTTTCATGGCGGCGTAGATCTCGCCGACGAGAACCGTGTTCCCGCGCATGAACTCGCCCAGCCGCAGCTCGCGCTCCTTTTCGCTTTTCGCCGCCTTGTTGTACATCTCGATCTCCTTCTCGAGATCGTCCATGCTCGCGCTCATCGAAACCACGCTCTGGAACCCGAGCCGGCACTTCGAACCGACCGTCTTCACGGTTTCGACCATGTCCGAAATCATGGTTCCGCCTCTGGCGGAAGTTCCGGCCATCTGCGCGATCTCGTGCTCGTCGATGTCGTGCCCGTAGTACCGCAGAACCCGCTCGACGCACGCCGCTGCGCAATAGCCCTTCTGGCCCTGGTCGACCATCGGCACGTTGCCGATCCAGACGTCTCCGTCGGAATTCTTGCTCACGTTCGATTTCACCTTGGCGGCGGCGGCCTGGCCGGAGACGCTCTTTGTCGCGCCTTTCGGCTTCGACGATTTCGGCGAGAGCGTGACCCTGACGAAATCGGCCTTGCGCTCTTTCGGGCCGCCCTTCGACACTCCCCACGCCAATTCCACGTTCGGATCGGTCTTCGCCCATTTTCGCTCGTACTGCGAGCCGCCGCTCTTGAGTTCGGTCTGCTCCGTGCGGCCCGGCTTTATCTTCGGATCGACCGCTTTGGACACGCGTTCGACCAGATCTTTCAGCGCATTGTCGCCGAGCCCGTCCGGATCATTGTCGTCTCCGCGGTTGTAGAGCGACATCTCCACGCGCCGGACGCCCTCGTCGCCGAAATACACCCGAGCCTCCCAGACTTCGAAACCCTTCCACGACACCGCGCCACGCTTCATGCATACCGCCACATCCCGCTTTTCGCTCGCGAAAGCGAAACCGTCGCCGGCGCGTTCGACGACGAAATCGACGGCTGACTCCTTCCACGCGACGGAGCCGGACGAAAACACGTCGGCAAGATTGCAGACGGCGAAAATCAGCGGCAGCGCGACTGGGACGAACATGGCACAAGATCCAATTTGCGTTCCCGGATGTCGATTCCGGCGATTTTGACCCGCATGCGGTCGCCGGCCTTCCAGCCCTTTCCGCCCGGTACGGAAAGAGTCTGGTCGTACTCGTTGTAGCGTACGTATTTCCTCGAAAGCGCGGAGATGTGGACAAGACCGGCGATCGCGAGATCGGAAAGCTCGGCAAAACATCCGAACGGCGCGCATTTTACTATCACCGCGTCGTATTCGACCGCCTGGCGCGAGGCGAGGCGCTCTTCGAGCAGTCGGTATTTCTTTATCTCGGAAAGCGCGCGTTCGGCCTCCTGGGCAATCTCCTCGCGTTCGGTCGCGTGTTCCGCCCATTTCGCGAGCAGCTTCGGCGGAACCTTGCCTGATCCGCCTTCGAGAAACGAGGCGAGCTGCCGGTGAAGCGTCAGATCCGGATATCGGCGGATTGGAGAGGTGAAATGGGCGTAGTAGCGTTTTGAAAGCCCGAAATGGCCGATCGCCGATGAACTGTAGACAGCGCGCTTCATCGAACGCAGCACCATCGTCGCCAGCGTGGGATAGAGCGGATGCTTCTTTATCGAAGCGAGGAATTTCGCGAACACGTCGCGGTTCTCGAGATTGCCGGTCTTGATCCCCAGCCCCCTGAGCTCGCGCTTGAGCGTCATGAGCTTCTCCGGATCCGGCGCTTCGTGGAGCCGCGCGACGATTCTGATCCCCCGCGTCCACAGCTCTTTCGCGACCGCCTCGTTGGCGGCGACCATGCACTCTTCGATCAGCTGGTGCGATTCGTCGTACGGGCGCACGGCGACGCCGGTCGTCTCGCCCTCGGAATCGAGCAATATCTCGGTTTCGGGAATTTCGATGTCGAGCGCCCCTTGCGCGAATCGCGCCGCGCGCAACTGCCGGGCAAGCGCGTCGAGACCGCGGATCAGTTTCGCTTTCGGATGCTTCCTGCCGCCGATTATCGCCATCACCTGCTCGTAGGTGAAGCGCGCCTGCGAACGGATGACCGATTTTGCGAACTTGCGCTTCACCATCTCCCCGTTCTTGTCGAAAGTCATGAAGACCGAGAACGCCAGCCGGTCCTCGCCAGGCACGAGCGAGCAGATTCCGTTCGACAGCGTCTCCGGAAGCATCGGCACCACGCGGTCTGCGAGATAGACGCTCGTCGAACGCTTGTAGGCCTCGCGGTCGAGTTCGCCTCCGGGAAGCACGAAATGCGAAACGTCGGCGATGTGCACGCCGAGAACGCGACGGCCGAGACGGTCTTTCTCGAACGAAATCGCGTCGTCGTAGTCCCTGGCCGAAACCGGATCGCAGGTGAAGATGTACTTTTTCCTCAGATCGAGACGATTCCCCGGCGGCAGTTTCGCAACCTTTTTCGCCTCGGCGAGAACTTTCGCCGGGAAGGCGTCGGGAAGACCGTAGAATTTCATCACCGATGCGGTGTCGCCGGCGGCGGTTTTCCCGGGTGGCGCGAAACGCGCCTGTTCGCGGTCTTCGCTTTTCATTCCGCCTCCAGCGCAAAGACGTCCGCATACATGTCGGCGGCGAACGGGTCTTTGATCCTTATCCCGCCGCTAGACGTTTCGAAATCGAGCGCCTTTCCGCTCGCCAGATGGCGCACTTTCACGACCGTCGCCTTCGCATCTCCAAGCGGAATCTCGCCGGGATCGCGATCATCGCTTTCCTTCCAGAGCCGGATCGCGTAGACGGTCCCTCCGCGGCCGGTGAAGGCCCAGTTTCCGACGCGGTACGGCGCGGCGGGACGGGTCGAATACACCGCCTCGCCGTTCGCGCGCAGCCAGGCGCCCAACCCGTCAAGGCTCTCGATCGCGGGCGCTGGAATGCGTCCATCGGGACCGGGCGCGACGTTGAGCGCGAGATTGCCCCCCTTGGATATTACGTCCATCAGCAGATGCACGAGCTCGCGCGGCGATTTGAACTTGTCGTCGTAACGGTACGAAAATCCTCCGCCCATCGGTATGCAGCTCTCCCACGGCACGTCGAGAACCTGCGGGGGAACCTCCTTTTCCGGGGTTATGACATTCTCGCAGGGCCCGCCGGCCGAACGGTCGACCGCGATAAGCCCGGGGGTCGTCTCGCGCGCCTCGGCTATTATCTCCTCGATGCGTATGTCCATGTTGTAGCGCGGCTGGACCTGACCGCCGTCGAGCCATATCATGTCGAGCGGACCGTAGTCGCGCACGAGTTCGAGAATCTGGTTTTTCGTAAATTCGCGAAAACGGTTCCAGCGCGCGGGATCGGCAAGCGGATCGTATGTCGGCCAGCGCCCGACGCGCCGGCCTAGGCCGCAATCGTCCCAGTAGTCGGGATGGTGCCAGTCGGGTTTCGAGAAATACGCCGAGATTCCGAGCCCCCTCGCCCGAAACGCCTCGAATACGTGTTTCACGACGTCGGCGCGCGGATTGATCGCGAACGGGCATAGATTCGTGTTCGTGATCTTGAAGTCGGAATGCTTCGAATCGAACATGCAGAATCCGTCATGGTGCTTTGTCGTCAGCGTCACATAGCGGAATCCGTTTCGCGCGGCGACGTCCGCCCACTTCTCCGGCTCGAACCTGACTGGATTGAAACTTTTCGCGAGACCCCAATACTGCGCCTTGAGAAACTCGCCGTCGTCCGTCCAATCGACCTGTTCGCGCGACCAGCTTTCGTCTTCGTCCGACAGCGGCCACGATTCGTAGATTCCGAGCTGCGAATATAGCCCGAAATGCATCATCAGCCCGAGTTTCTGGTCTTTGAACCACTCGAGTTTTTCGGCCACCGCCGGCTCCCGCGGCGCGACATAGCCGTCCGGAGTG
>JAGDAE010000288.1 GCA_017959645.1 Kiritimatiellia bacterium | reverse complement strand
GCCAAGCCCCGTCTGCGAAGCCAAACGCCGCAAGGCGTCCATGTCGGCGGTTTTCGTGTGAAAAAGAAACCTTCCCCAGCAAAACCCCGCCAAGCCCTCATATAAAACCGGGAAAGCCCTTATATAAAATCGCCAAAACCCTCATATGTTTTCGGCCTTACCCCCATATGTTTTCCCGAAACCCCCTTATGATTTTCAGCGCGGACGGAAACGGTATTCGGTGGCAGAACGGAACGTCTCGCCCGGACGCAGAATCGTCGAGGCGAAATCGGGGCGGTTCGGCGAATCCGGCCAATGCTGGGTTTCGAGCGCGAGGTAGCCGTTGCGCAGAAGCGGGCGGTTGCGGGAGATCCTCCAGCCGGTGTTTATCGTGCCGCCGGCGTAGAACTGCAGTCCGGGCTGGTCGGTCCAGACCTCCATTTCGAGTTTCTTGCCTCTGAGGACGGCGGCTTTGCGGAATGATTCGCCGTCGAGGCACCAGTTGTGGTCGTAGTCTGCGTTCTCCCCGACCGGGCGCATGGTTCTGAAATCGAAAGGAGTGCCTTCGACGCTGGCGGGCGGGCCGTCGACGGGTATGAGATTTTCGTCGACCGCGAGATAGGCGGAGGCCGCGATTTGCAGTTCGTGTGCGCAGATGGTGCCTTCGCCGTCGAGGTTCCAATATGCATGGTTGGTGAGGTTGACCGGCGTCGGGCGGTCGGTCTCCGCTTCGTATTCGATGCGCCAGACGTTGCCGGCCGATACGGTGTAGACGACCTTCGCCTTGACGCGTCCGGGAAAACCGCATTCTCCGTCGGGGAATTCCCTCGTGAAGACGATTCCCGCCGCGCCGTCGCGTTCGAACGGCTCCGCATCCCAGACGACGGAATGCCACGCGCGGTTTCCGCTGTGGCAGGTTGCGTTGTGGACGGGATCGTTGATTTCCAGACGGTATTCCTTTCCGTCAAGCGTGAAGCGTCCGCCGGCTATGCGGTTCGCGAATCTGCCGACGATGGTGCCGAAAAAGCCGGGCGCGGCGTCGAGTTCGGCGGCCGAATCGAATCCAGCCACGACGTCTATCCAGTCGCCGTTCCCGTCGGGGACGTAGGCGCCGACGACCGCGCAGCCGTAGTCGGTGACGCGCAGCGAAAGTCCGTCCGGGCCGACCAGCGTCCACACATGGGCGCGTTCGCCGTATTTGGTGACGCCGAAGTTCTCCACTCCGCGTCTGCACACGCAACAGCCGGCGCAAGCCAGCGCGATTGCGAGAACCAATTTTGCCGTCGCTTTTTTCATGCCCGTTATTATATCAAATTTTCCGCATCATGTGTCCGTCGAGCCCGGACGGTTTTCCGTCCGCCATGCGGCAAATCCGCACAGGGAAACGAAAATATGATATAATACGCGCAATGAGAATTTTTGGCATCATTGCGATCTTCGGCGCGACATTATGGCTCGCCGGCGGATGCTTTTCGCTCGACGCGGCGAAGATCAAAGCGACCGGGGCGGAACATGTCGTCGTGTCCGACTACGGCTGGTATCTGTTCCATTTCATTCCGCTCGCGTGCGGGAACGCCAGCAAGGACGGATACATGCCGTTCGTATTTCTGCGCAACGACGTGACGCTCGACAACATCCAGTCGCGGTTCATGGACTACGCGGACGGACGCGAGGCGGACGAGCTTTCGTACCACACGACGGAGTCGGTGATGCTCGAGATCCCCGGTACCTCGCTGCCGATTCCAATACCCTATCTCGTGACATACCGCGAGATACAGCTGTCGGGGATATTGAGATGAAGCGCGCCGCGATTGCGATACTGTCCGCGATGCTTGCCGGGTGCGCGAGCGTGAAGATATGCGAGCGCGGCGGAAAGACGATGGTGGACATCGAAAACTCCGGATGGTACCTTCTGCATTTCGTGCCGCTCGCGTCGGGCGACCCGTATTGGCCGAACGAGAATCTGTGCAGGATGTTCACCAGCACGGTGACGCTCGAGAACAACATCATGATGCTCGAGCGGACGGCGAAGAAACACGGCGCGAAAACGGCGAAGAACCTGAACAGCTACATAACCGACGAGAACGTGCTCATCATGCTGTTCACGCGCCACGCGTACCACACGAGCGCGGAGCTGGTGTTCGACACGCCGGCCGACGGGGAAGCGCCGGAGACGAAGGAGGAGACATGCGAATCTGCCGCCATGTGAAGAAACTCGCGCCCTACACGCCCGGCGAACAGCCGAAGGCGAAGAACGCGGTGAAGCTCAACACCAACGAAAACCCGTATCCGCCGTCGCCCAGGTGCGCGGAGGTTCTGAAGAAGTTCGACCCCGACCGCCTTCGCAGATATCCCGACCCGGTGTTTTCGGAGCTTCGCAAAGAGCTCGCGAAACTGCACGGCGCGAAGGCCGAGAACATATTCGTCGGCAACGGGTCCGACGAGGTTCTCGCGGTCGCGGCGCGATGTTTCGTGGAGAACGGGGAGAAGATCGGGTCGCTCGACCCGAGCTATTCGCTGTACAAGACGCTGGCGGCGATACGCGACGTCGAGTGGCGCGGCAACGACGAAAACGCCGCGCTGTTCCTTCTCACCAACCCGAACGCGCCGACCGGCACGGCGAAGACGAAAGCCGAAATCGCCGCTTTCGCGAAGCGCTTGCGCGGGGTACTGCTTGTCGACGAGGCGTACGCCGACTTCGCGCGCGAGAACTGCATGGACCTCGCGACGGCGAAAGGCAACCGCAACACGATCGTGATGCGCACGCTCTCGAAAAGCTATTCGCTCGCCGGCCTGCGGCTCGGCTACTGCGTCGGACCGGAAGATCTGATCGCGGCGATGTACAAGGTGAAAGACTCCTACAACGTCGACGCGGTGGCGCAGGCGGTCGCGCTGGCGGCGGTCAAGGACCAGGCGTGGATGAAGCGCAACGTCGCGAAAATCGTGAAAACGCGCGAACGGTTCGCCGCCGAACTCGAGAGGCGCGGATGGGACGTGATGCCCAGCGAAGCCAACTTCGTGTTCGCGAAACCGGCGCACAGGAAAGCGGCGAAACTCTTCGACGATCTCAGGGGCAGACACATATACGTAAGGTACTTTAGAGGCCCGAAGACGGGGGACCGTCTTCGGGTTACGATCGGAACCGACCGCGAAATGAAAAAACTTCTCAAGGCAATAGATGAACTCGATATCTGACAACGACTACCTCCCAATCCCCGAACTGCGCAAGCTGCAGCTCGAGAAACTCCAGCGCCTCGTCGCGTACGAATACGAGCGGGTGGCGCTATTCCGCCGCCGCTGCGACGAGAAAGGCGTGAAACCGCGCGACATCGCCAGCCTCGACGACATCGCAAAGCTGCCGTTCATGGTGAAGA
Source organism: Kiritimatiellia bacterium (assembly GCA_017959645.1). Classification (GTDB taxonomy): domain Bacteria; phylum Verrucomicrobiota; class Kiritimatiellia; order RFP12; family UBA1067; genus UBA1067. The sequence goes on along the minus strand of JAGDAE010000288.1, from coordinate 17,711 downwards.
CCGACCTGCGCGACGAATATCCGCTCGGCCTGACCGCTGCGCCGATGGAAGAGATCGTGCGCTTCCACTGTTCGTCGGGAACGACCGGCAAGCCGATATGCATACCCAACACGAAAGGCGACGTCGAAGTGTGGGCCGAGGCGACGGCGAGGTGCCTGGCGATGTACGGGCTCGGCAAGGGCGACGTTCTGCAGGTCGCGTACGGATACGGACTTTTCACCGGCGGGCTGGGGCTGCACTACGGCGGCGAGAAGCTCGGATGCGCCGTGCTGCCCACGTCGGCCGGAAACACCGAGAAGCAGCTGATGCTCATGCGCGACCTCGGAACGACCGCACTCGCCTGCACGCCCAGCTACTTCCTGCACATCATGGAAGTCGCGAAAAAACTCGGCATCGACTTCAGACGCGACACGAAACTGCGTCACGGCATCTTCGGCGCCGAACCGTGGACGGACGAGATGCGCGCGAAGATCGAAAGAGACTCCGGCATCGTCGCACACGACATCTACGGGCTGACGGAAATATCGGGGCCGGGCGTGGCGGCGGACTGCGGGCGCACGAACGGACTGCACATCTGGGAAGACCACTACTATCCGGAAATCGTCGACCCCGAGACGCTCCAGCCGCTCCCTGACGGCGAAAAGGGAGAGTTGGTGTTCACGACCCTCGACAGGTTCGGAACGCCGATGATCAGATACCGCACGCGCGACCTTACGAGACTGCATCCCGAACAGTGCCCGTGCGGCAGGACGGCGAGAGTAATGGACCGCATCAAGGCGCGCAGCGACGATATGCTCATCGTGCACGGCGTCAACCTGTTCCCGAGCCAGATCGAGACCGCCCTGCTCGGCGTTCCCGAGGTCGAGCCACACTACCAGATCGTCCTCACCCCGACCGAGACGCTCGATCTTCTGGAAGTCAAGGTCGAAATCAGGTCCGAATCGTTCTCCGACAATATCCGCGAGCTCGAGTCGCTCAAAAAGCGCGTGCTGGCGGCGGTCAAGACGATAACCGGCCTGAGCCCGAAGATCACGCTCGTAAGCCCCGGCTCGCTGCCTAGAAGCGAGGGCAAGATAAAGCGGGTAATCGACAACCGGAAAAAATGAAAAGCATTTTCCAGGGAGTCCTCAAACACATCGACCGTCTCGACGGCGCCAAGCTGCGCGAGCAGTACCGCCGCGCGACGGAAGAACTCGCCTTTTTCGAAACGCTGATGAAGACGATGAAGGAAGGCGTCGTCGTCTACGACGGAAAAGGCGACGTCGTCTACCGCAACGAAGCGGCGGAGGCGCTCGGCGACATCGCGTTGCCGCTCGGCACGGCGTCGCGCTCGGAGCTGCGCGTGACGTATCCGGAAGAGCGCATCCTCGAAGCGAGGACGGTCCCGATGGAGCGCGGCGGCACGCTCGCGTACATCCGCGACATAACGGCCGAAAAGGCGCGCACTCGCGAGGAGCTGGAGAGCGGGGCGACGAAATCGGTGTGCGATCTGGCGGCCGGGGTCGCGCACGAGATCGGCAACCCGCTGAATGCCATCTCGCTCAACCTGCAGCTGCTCGAACGCGAACACGAGGGCGACGAGCTGATCGCCGCCTGCCGCCAGCAGGTGGCGCGGCTCGACGGGATAATCCGCCGCTTCCTGCAGGCGCTCAGGCCGGCCAGACCGAACCTCGCGCCAGGCTCGCTCGCCGAACCGCTCGAACGCTGCGTCGCCGCGCTCAGGGCGCAGCTCGAAGACCGGCACATCTCGATCGCCGTCGACAAGCTTACCGCAATCCCGCCGGTCGCGATAGACCAGAACCAGTTCGAGCAGGTGTACTTCAACCTCATCAAGAACGCGCTCGAAGCGATGAAGGACGGCGGCACCATCCACATCGTCCTCTCGTCCGACGACAACGACGCGATAGTGGAGATAAGCGACTGCGGCGAGGGAATGGACGAATCGCAGCTCGCGCATCTGTTCGAACCGTACCGGACGACGAAAGAAAACGGAACCGGGCTCGGACTGATGGTTACGCTCAGAATCGTCAGAAACCACGGCGGATCCATCTCCGCGCGATCGAAGCGCGGCGAGGGAACGACATTCACGATACGACTGCCGCGCATCGAGCGGCGCATAAGGGCACTGAAATGACAAAGACCAAGATACTGATAGCAGACGACGAAAAACCGACCCGCGACGTGCTGGCGCGCGCATTGGGGCGCAACTACGAGTGCCTCACCGCGCCGGACGCCGAAATCGCGCTCGAGACCCTCAAGGCCAATCCCGACATCGCCCTTCTCGTGTCGGACGTCAGGATGCCGGGACTGGACGGCGTGGAGCTGGTGAAGAAAGCGCGCTCCGCGCACCACTCGCTCGCCTGCCTGGTGCTTACCGCGTACGGAAGCATCGATCTCGCGGTGGCGGCGATGAAGGCAGGAGCCGCCGACTTCGTGCAGAAGCCGATAACCGATCTCGACGCGTTCGAGATCAAGATCGGCAATCTCGTGCACGCCTCGTCGCTGGAAAAAGAAGTCGCCGCGCTCAAGAAGCAGTTGTCCGGCGAGCTCGAGAACTTCACCGGCAAGTCGCCGGCGATGGAGAATGTGTACAAGATCATCCGCAAGGTGGCGCCGACCGGGGCGACGGTGCTGGTCGAAGGGCCGAGCGGAACCGGCAAAGAACTGGCGGCGAAAGCGATCCACAACCTCTCGCGCCGCGCGAAAGGGCCTTTCGTCGCCGTCGAATGCTCGGCCTTTTCCGAAGACCTGCTCAAGAGCGAACTTTTCGGCTACGAGCCGGGGAGCTTCACCGGAGGCCTGAAAGAAGGCAAAAAAGGATGTTTCGAGTCGGCGGCCGGCGGCACGCTCTTTCTCGACGAGATCGGCGAAATCGACCAGGGCACGCAGGTCGCGCTGCTGCGGACGCTCGAGACCAGATCGGTCCGGCGCATCGGCGGAGTTGCCGAGACGCCGGTCGACTTCCGGCTCGTCGCGGCGACCAACCGCGATCTCAAGCAGATGGTCGACGAAGGCAAGTTCCGCGAAGACCTCTACTACCGGCTCAACGTCATATCGATCAAGATGCCGGCGCTCAAAGACCACCCCGAAGACATCGCCCTTCTCGTGTCCAGATTTCTGAAAGAATACGCCAGAAAGAACGGAACCAAGACGCCGGGCATAGACCCGGTTGCGCTGAGGACGCTCGAGGCGTATTCGTGGCCAGGAAACGTCCGACAGCTCCGGAACACCGTCGAGCGGATGATCGTTCTCTCGTCGGGCGCGAAGATAACCGAGGAAGACCTGCCCGACGAAATAACCGCAACGCCGAAGCCGGAGTTCAGCCCCGACACGACGCTGGCGGAAATCGAAAAGTCGCGGATAATCGCCGCGCTCGAAAGAACCGGCGGCAACAAGACGCGGGCGGCCAAGATGCTCGGGATTTCGCGTCGCACCATGCACCGCAAAACCAAGGAATGGGGGCTGTGATGAACATTCTGCCGGCAATACTGGCGGCCTTGTCGTTTCTGCAGTACTTCAACGACAAAAACACCGCCGCCAACTACGTGATAACGCCGCCGAAAGCCGGCGAGAGCGTAAAGGCCGAAAAGCCCGATCTCGTCGTGCGCGACAAATGTCCCGGCTGCGAAGGCGCCGGCAGGCTGGTTCTCGAAGAACCCAATTTCGGACAGGCGAACGGGCGCATCGGCGCCGCCGCCAAGAAGAAAAAAGAATGTCCCATCTGCCATGGATCGGGCAGGATCGAGGCGTTCTGCAACCCCGCCGACCTGAAACTGATCGTCGCGCAGGACCGCGACGAATACCAGGCCGAGCACCAGGGCAAAGGCGACATCCAGGTCGGCGAGGCGTTCGTGCCGAACGAAAAATTCAAAACGCTCGACGACAAGACCAGAAAACTCGTCGAGGAAGCGTTCGGACATCCTTGCCCCGCCTGCAACTGGACGGGCATCGAGGCGTGCAAGAAATGCCGGGGAACCGGCACGGTGAAATGTCCCGGCTCCGACTGCAAGGGCGGCTGGCAGGTCGTGCAGACGACGGTGGAGCACACCAAGGTGAAATCCGGCGGCAACAGCATCCGGTCGGGCGGCTTCCGCTCCGGCGGCACAAGGCGCACCTCGACCAAAGACACCAAAGTGAACGTATCGGTGTGCCCGCACTGCGGGGGCGCGAAAGCGATTCTGTGCCCAGACTGCAACGGCAGACGGGCCCATCCGTGCAAGAAGTGCAACGGGCTGGGTACTAAGCAGAAGAAGGCGAAATGACCGAAACGCCACCAGACATACCAGGAATCAAGATACTCGGCAAGTGCGGCGTCGGCGGAATGTCGACGGTCTGGAAGGCGATAGATCTCGAAGGCGGCGGCCGAACAATCGCCGTCAAAGTGCTCAACCGGGAATATTCGGACAGACGCAGCGACATCAAGCTGTTTCTGGAGGAAGAGCGGGCGATGGAGCGCATCGACCACCCCGGAATCGTCAAAAGCTACGGCTCGACGATCAGCAACGGAATCTGGTACATCAAGATGGAGTATGTAGACGGCTACAACTTCGCCGCCCTTCTCGGTCGCAAACTGCACCTGATCGAGGCCGACTGCCTGCTCATCTGCGAATCGGTCGCCGCCGCCCTTGACTACGCATGGAACGACCACGGCATCGTGCACTGCGACATCAAACCAGAGAACATAATGATAAATTCCGACGGCGTGGTGAAACTCACCGACCTCGGAATCTGCCGCACGTTTTCGCTTTCAGGCGAAGACGAAGCGGAAGTACCCGAACACATTCTCGGCACCCCGGCGTACATTTCGCCGGAGCAAGTCTACGGAGACATGGAGCTGGATTGCCGGAGCGACATATATTCCCTCGCCGCCAGCGTCTACCACCTGGCGACCGGGCGCATGCTTTTCCCGGGTCTCGACAACGACCAGACTCTGCGGGCCCACTGCGACGAGACGACGCAGGCCAAAGACCCGCGCGCCTACCGTCCCGAACTTTCAGAGGGATTCTGCCAGATGCTCGAGGCGATGCTGGTAAAGAACCGCGACGACCGGGTGAATTCGTGGACCGATGTAATATCGATGTGCCTGGCCGTGGAAAAAGGCGGGAAATTCAAGCCGCGATCGACGACCGGAGCGTCGTCGATCGCTCTGGACCGGATATAATCAGGCCTCTTCTGCGGCGGGAACGGGGTCCGCGTCTTCCGCCGCCGGCGCTTCCGGCTCTTCGGCAACGGGCTCATCGCCGTCTTCGCTGGCCGGTTCCTCCGGCTCCGCGTCTTCTTCGGCCTTCTCCGGCTCAGGCGGCTTCGGCAGCAGCCGTTCGGCCGAATACGAAGGAATCACGTACGTCCACTTCGAACCGTCCAAACGCAGATAGCGCGACTTGCCGTCTTTGGCGACCGCGCCGACCGTGGCGACGCGGTTGGTGTCTCCCGCGATCGTCACCGTCTTGACGACGCCGGTCGAGAACCCGAACTCGTCTTCGGGAATCGACGGATCGGCCAGCTCGCTGAAGCTGATCCACGGCTCGTCGACGATTTTCGTCTCGCACCACCGCTTGGGATCCTCGTCGAAGACGCCGAGCGAATCGGCGACGAGCACCGTCTGGCCGCGAAACTCGGCGTAGCGGCCGAGTCCGCGCTTCTCGTCGCCGAGCGTGACGGCCGCGAGCTCCTTGCCTGCGGCGTCGAGAACCGCGACGCGGGTCTTCTTGCCGACGTCGCGTCCGCGCACGACCTGCCCGACCTTGAGTTCGCCGAGACGCATCAGAGCGTCGACGATTTTCGAGCGGTCGGCCGGATAGCCCTGCATGGCGTCGATCTGCCAGCCTTCTTCGCCGGCCGAAAGCGACAGCGTATCGCCGATCGTTATCTTGGCCGCCTCGGAAGCGCGGAAACGCTCGACCATCCTGGTTCCGTTGAGCTTCGGCGACGAATGTTTCGCGCCGTTGCGCACGACGATCGCGGCCGCGCAGAGCGCCACGGCGACCGCGGCGAGGATTGCCAGTTTCTTGTTCGACATGTCTTTACCCTCTCTTTCTCGCAAAACCGCGCAGAAGACCGAATATAACGACCAGAACCGGAACGAGCGCTATGTTGATGCATTTGAGCAGCGTGCCCAACGCGTCGATGTCGGCCGTAAGCTCCTTGCGCACGTTCTTGAGCTGGCGGCGCGTGTCGGCCTGCATCTTGCGGAAGCGCACGATCTCGTCCTGCTGCTCCTGCGACAGGATCATCCTCTCGTCGCCGCTCTTCTGCTGCTGGAGGGCCTGCAGCCGCTGTTGCGTGTCGCGCAGAGCGTCCTGCAACTCCGATTCCTTGCGCTGCCACTTGGCGAGCGCCTTGGCCTCGAGCTCGTCCACGACCTCGAACGGACGGTTCGAGGCGCCGCGCGAGCGCAGGCCGATAAGCTCTTCGCGCCCGGCGAACTGCTCGACGATGTTCGAGAACAGCGCAAGGTTGTCGTTGAGCGGCTGGGCGATCACCCCGAACGGCGTGCGCATCGTCCTCACGCAGAAATCGTCCGCGAGAAAATCGCTGTCGCCGATCAGCATCACCGAGCTGCGTCCGCTCGAAACGGCGTTGGCGACGGCGTTGGTCCCGTCCGGGCCGTTCGGATAGGCGGTCTTGAACTCGCCGTCCAGCCGCGCCGCGAGCACGCGCGCCTTGCCGTCGGGCACGAGATCGCGCCGCATGGCCGCCAGGCCGAACTGCGCGCTCGATTTGTCCGAAAGCGACGAATGTTCGCCCGAAGACTTGATCACCGGCGTGAACGCAAGCCCCTCTCCGGCATATTCGAACGAACCGGCGAACGGCAGCATGACCTGCGAAAGACCGGCGACGAGCAGATCTCCCGGTTCCATGTTGTCGGCGCCGAGCGAGAGGAACGCCGGGTTTTCCTCAACGCCGCCCTGCCCGTTGTTGAGCCTGGTGGCCGAGGCGAGGTCGCACACGACCTTGGAGGTGTCGAACTTGACTCCCCACGCGTCGAACAGCTTGCCGAGCGTCGAAGGACCGTCCATTCCGCCCATCTGCATCATCATCTGGTTCTGCTGCTGGCGCGCGGCCATCATCTCCGCGACGCTCATCGTATCCACGCACGCGACGAGCTTGCCGCCGCCCAGTACGAACTGGTCGATCGCGTACAGCGTCTTGTCGCCCAGATCGCGGGCGTGCAGCAGCACGAGCGCCTTTACGTCGGGGTCGATGCTCGCGGCGTCGACCGGGATTTCGCGCACCTCGTAGTCCTTGGCCAGCTCGTTGAACGCCGCCCAGCCCTGCGGAGGACGCTGCCCCATCTGCATCATCATCGGGTCGGGCTTTCCGCCGACGATTCCCGGCAGCGAGCTCATCACGCCGATGACCGGCCTTTCCGGCCACGCGACGCGGGTCACGAGGCGGGTTATGTCGTATTCGAGCGTCGACTCGGTCCTCGGCGACATCGCCGGCAGAGTCTCTTCGCGGTCGCCGCAGACCGCGACGATTCCGAAATACACGCCCGAACCGAACGGATTGACGCTCTGCGGCTCGACGCCGTAGCGCTGCGCCCATTCCTCGGCGTCGGAGTCGGGCTTCGGATCGTAAGTCTCGATTGCAAGGCGGCCGTTGCCGGCGCGCTCGTATTCGCGCAACAGATTCTCGACCTGGTTGGCGTAGGTTTTGAGCGCGGACGGCATCTCTGGCGAACTGGAGCTGACGAAGCATTTGAGTGTCACGTCGGCGTCGAGTTTGCCCAGCACCGTTTTCGAGCCCTTCGAGAGCGTGTACAGGTTCTCGGCCGTGAGATCGGCCCTGAGCGGCAGCGCCGCGAGAATCGCGTCGGCGGCGACAGCGATCGCAGCCACGGCGACCAGGGCCACCGTGCCCTTCTTTGCGCCGCGCCGGCCGTCGGTCACCATCTTCGCGAGCGCGATGAAGAACACGATCGTTCCCGCATAGTATCCGACGTCGGCGAGATCGACGACTCCGCGCCGCATCGCCTCGAAATGGGTGAGCAGCGAAAGCGCGGCGATTCCGTCGACGACCGTTCCAGGCAGCCAGCCGGACAGCGCGCGCACGACCGGATCGAACCCTACGATCAGCAGCAGGAACACCATCGCGAGCGAAATCACGAACCCGACAACGCTCGAGCGCGACAGCGTCGAGGCGAACGTGCCGATTGCGGCCGCAGCGCCCGCCAGCAGCAGCGAGCCGAGATAGCCGCAGAACACCGCGCCCCAGTCGGGCGAACCGAGATAGCCGGCCGTCAGCGCGACCGGGAACGTCAGCGCGAGGGCGATGCCGATGAACGCCCAGGCCGCGAGAAACTTGCCGATCAAGACCTCCCACGCCGTCGTCGGCAGCGTCAGCAGCAGTTCGGCCGTGCCGTTGCGCCGCTCGTCGGCCCAAAGCCCCATCGTCGCCGCCGGAACCAGCAGCAGATAGACCCACGGATGCCAGAAGAAGAAGGGCGTCAGATCTGCCTGCCGCGTCTCGTAGAACATCGCCACCGAGAACGTCAGAAAGCCGGTCAGGGCGAGAAAAGCGGTCAAGAAGACGTACGCGACCGGCGAATCGAAAAACGCCTTGAATTCGCGCAGGAAAACGGTTTTCGTGTTTTTCACAGCTTCGCCTCCTTGGAAGTGAGATTGCGGAAGACGACGTCGAGCTTGCCCGACGGATCCATCGCGCGCAGCTTGTCGGGCGTGCCGTCGGCCTTGATTTCGCCGTCGGCGATGACGATCGCGCGCGTGCAGACTGCGTCGACCTCTTCGAGGATGTGGGTGGAGATGATGATCGACTTTTCGGCCGCCATCTCCTTTATCATCTGGCGCACGACGTATTTCTGGTTGGTGTCGAGCCCGTCGGTGGGTTCGTCCATTATGAGCACGGCCGGGTCGTGTATTATCGCCTGCGCGAAGCAGACGCGCTGGCGGTAGCCCTTGGACAGCGTGTCGATGGTTTTGCGCGCGACCGGCGACAGTTTCGCCTTTTCGATCGCCGCCTCGACGCGCTCTTTCGCCTCCGCGCCGTAAAACCCGCGCATCCCGGCGATGAACCCGAGATACTCGCCGACCGCCATCGCGCGGTAGCTCGGCGCCGATTCGGGCAGATAGCCGATGTTCTTCTTCGCCTCGACCGGCTCGAGGGAGATGTCGTGGCCGCACACGATCGCAGTGCCCGACGTCGGCGGCAGAAAGCCGGTGATCATTCTCATCGTGGTGGATTTTCCCGCGCCGTTGGGGCCGAGAAAACCGAGCACCTCGCCTTTCGGGACGGTGAAGGAGATCCCCTTCACCGCCTCGAAGTCGCCGAAGCGCTTTTTCAGATTCTTTACTTCCAGCATGACTTTAGTGTTCCTTTCGCCTTTTGGCGGTTTCGGGATATTATATCAAAAAGCGTCGACCGCGTCATTCACCCGGCGCGAACGTTTTTCCGCCGCCGACTTGCGCTCCTCGTCGATGAGTTCGGCCTGTTCGTCGGCCGCCAGGTTCTCCATCGCCGAGTCCCACGCGGCGACGACCGTCTCGTAGTCGCGGCTCGCGCCGAGCAGGCACGCCGTGACGTGGCGTCCGTCCCCGATGTTGAACGCGTAGCACGGCCTGCGGTAGCTGCAAAGCCGCGCCCACGTGCGGTAGCGCTTTTCGAGCGCCTCGACGAGATAGTGCCGGCGCGCGCGCGCGCCGTTCTCGACCGCCTGCTTCGCGCACGCGTACACCTTCGCCGCCTTGTGCGTCTTCGGGGTCACGTACACGTAGTAGTCGTCGAAACCTTCCAGCGCCTTCTTCGGGGAGAATTTCGTCCGCAGCAGCGTCGGCTCGTCGCCGTCGCGCTCGAATTCGCCCTCGACCGTCTCTCCGAACCTGATCCCGAGAAACGTGCCGTTGTCGGCCGGCTCGCCTTCCGGCGCGTCGCCTTCGTCAGCGGACGGGAAGGACGCGAACCCGACGTCGCCAACCGGATAGCTCTGGGCGTATTCGCTGGTGGACGTCTCGAGAACGTTGCCGTCGGTGTCCGTCGTGGTGCGGGTCTCGCGCCGACGCTCGGTCACCATGTTGCCGTTCGTCGAGACCGTCGATTCGACGAACGAGCGCGACACGCTGCCGTTGTCGTTCGTCGCTACCGACGTCTCGGAGCTGCGGGACGAGACGTCTTTCGCGTCGTTGCCGGACTTGCCGCACGCCGTGAAAACGGCCAGCGAGCACGCCGCGCCTGTCATTGCGATCAATACCGTTTTTTTCGTATCCATTTTGATGCCTCCTTTTCCTAGTTGACGGCGCATATGATACCACTTCTGTGTTAACGGATTGTTAACGGATCGCACTTTTCCGCAAAAAGCTCCGGCGCGCGGGAAACCGCAAAATCGCGATGGCGGCGGCGCGCCGGATTTTGATATAATACGCGCCATGGAAAAAGCATGGAGCATTCTGCCAGATGAATGGAAGCCGATTCTCGCCGGACGCGGGATGCGGACCTTCCGCGCCGACCAGATTCTGCACGCGCTCTACCGCGACCGCATAACCTGCTGGGACCAGGCGACCACGCTGCCGAAAGACTTCCGCGAGCAGCTCAAGGCCGAATTCCCGCTGACCGGCGCGCGGATCCTCGACACGAGCGAATCGTCCGACGGCACCCGCAAGCTGCTCGTCGGCTTCGAGGACGGCTGTAGCGTCGAGACAGTGCTGATACCGGCGACCGGGCGCTTCACCCAGTGCGTATCGACCCAGGTCGGCTGCGCGATGGGGTGCGTGTTCTGCGCGTCGGGTTCGCAGGGCGTCGTGCGCTCGCTTTCAGCCGACGAGATCGTCGCGCAGTACATGCTCGGCAGGACTTTCGGGGAGATTACGAACATCGTCGTGATGGGCATGGGCGAGCCGTTCGCGAACTACGACGAGACTATGCGCGCGCTGAAGCTGATCAACTCCGGCAAAGGCCCGAACCTCGGCGCGCGGCACATAACGATCTCGACCTGCGGCGTCGTGCCCGGTTTCGCGCGGCTCGCGGCGGAGGGCGTGCAGTTCGAGCTTTCGGTTTCGCTGCACGCCCCCAACGACCGGCTGCGCGGCGAACTCATGCCCGTGAACCGCAAATGGCCGCTCGCCGAACTGCTCGACGCCTGCGCCGCCTACACGCGCGCGACGAAGAGGATAATAACCTTCGAATACACCCTGATCGCCGGCGTGAACGATTCGCGCGAGTGCGCCGAAGAGCTCGCCCGCGCCGTGAAACGCGTGCCGATGGCGAAGGTGAACCTCATACCGCTCTCGCCGGTCTCCCACCGCCCCGACTTCAAAACCCCGGACGACGCGACGCTTCTGGCGTTCCTCGACGTGCTGATGAAAAATCGCGTGCAGACCATGCTGCGCCGCTCGCGCGGCAAAGACACCGACGCCGCCTGCGGCCAGCTGAGACTTCGCAATGCGCCAAAAACCTGAAAGCGGTATCACCCGCGAAGAGTTGATCGGCTGGGGCGGCGAGGAGACGTTCAACCAGGCGCTGGCGATCGTCAATTCCGGCGACGTGGTCGAATACGGCTACGACGACGACACTCTCGTCGTGTCCGGCAAAATCCGCCAGCCCGACGGATACCTCATGCCGACAAGCTTCGAACTGCGCCCGGACAGGCGCATAGCATCGCGCTGCCCTTGCCGCACGAACCGCGAATTCGGCATGGTGTGTCCGCACGTGGTCGCGCTCGGGTTCGCGCTCGCGCTCGACGAGATGCCCGAGGAGCAGCCTCCGGAAGAAGACTGCGAGACCGGAGATGCCGCCGGCGGGGACTTTACCGAAATCGAGATGCGTCCGGTCTTCTCCGCCTACATCGCCGGTTCGCGCGCTTCGCTTTCGGTCGAAGTCGACGCCCACTACCGCCATATCGACTTCCCGGCGTGTTCGGCCCAGGCCGCGCGCACCGTCTATCTCGAGCAGGAGGACGATCCGTTCGTGCGGCTCGTGCGTTCGCCGCAGGCCGAGCGCGAAGCGATGGACTCGCTGCGCAGATGGGGTTTCGAAAAAGGCTATCGCGACGGCGATCTCAAGCTCTATCTGACCGATCCGCTGAAGGTGCTGAACTTTCTCGGCGCCGGCATCCCCTCGCTGTGGCGCGGCGGCTGGAGGGTCGAGCTTTCGGAGAATCTTTCCGCCCTGGTCGATTCGATGCGCTCGATCGTCCCGGTCGTGAAGATAAGGGACGCTCCGGGCGGCGATTTCGACGTCGGCTACCGGTTCGAGGCGGGCGGCGAACTGGTCTCGCCCGCCGAAATCCAGGCCGCCCTCAACCGCGGCGACGGCTGTATTCTCAGGGACGGCGTGCCGTATCTGCTCGACAACCGCGCGATCGAGACGATGCACGGAGTATTCCGCGACTGCGCCTCGTCGCAGAACGGCGCCCCGCCGGGATTCTTCCGCGTGCGCGCCGTGCACGCGCCGTTCGTCGCCTCCTCGCTCGAAGCGCTCGCCGACAGCATCGACCTCGACGACGGCGAAGCCGCGCGTTGGCGCGAAAACGCGCTCGCGCGCTGCTGCGGACCCGACGCGAAATTCGAGCCGGTCGCGCTCGGGCGGCTCGACGGCGTGCTGCGTCCGTACCAGAAGCAGGGAGTCTACTGGATGCGCTTTCTCGAGAACGCCGGACTGTGCGGCCTGCTCGCCGACGAGATGGGGCTCGGCAAGACGCTCCAGACCCTGACGTGGATCGCCCTCTCGAAGGCGTCTTCCGCCCCCCGCCTGCCTTCGCTCGTCGTCTGCCCTACTTCGCTCGTGAGGAACTGGGAGGCCGAAGCAGTCAAGTTCACGCCTTGGCTCAAGGTCCACGTCGTCTCGGGCGCCGACCGCGCGCGGGATTTCGGCAAGATCGGCGACGCCGATCTCGTCGTGACCTCCTACGCGCTTCTGCAGCGCGATTTCGCCGACGCGTACCTCTCGCGCGAATTCGACGCCGTCGTGCTCGACGAGGCCCAGCGAATCAAGAACCGCGAAACGAAAAACGCCAAGGCGGCGAAACTGATCCGCTCGCGCAAGCGTCTTGTGCTTACCGGCACGCCGGTCGAGAACTCCGTCGCCGACGTCTGGTCGATTTTCGATTTCCTGCTGCCGGGCTATCTCGGCGAATACGAGAGCTTCAGAGAGTACTATGAGCAGCCGATCGCCGACGGCGGCGAGGCCGCGGTCGAGGCGCAGGCGCGGCTCAAGCGCAAACTCGCGCCGTTCATCCTCCGCCGCCTGAAGAAATCCGTCGCCGCCGACCTGCCGGACAAGATCGTGAAAATATCGTACTGCCCGATGGACGAGGAGGGGCGGCGCGAATACGACGAGGCGCTGAAAAAGACCCGCCGAGAAGCCGGCGACGCTCTCCGGAAGAAGGGCCTGGCCGGATCGCGCTTCGAGATTCTCGCGATGCTCATGCGCCTGCGCCTGATCGCCTCGGCGGCGAAAATGGACGCGTTCTGCGACAACCTCCGCGCGGCGGTCGACGGCGGCCACAAGATTCTCGTCTTCTCACAGTTCGTGAAGACGCTCGCAAAGCTCGCCGAACGCCTCGACGGACTCGGCATACGCTACGCATATCTCGACGGCTCCACGAAAGACCGCCTCGACGAATGCAACCGCTTCAACCGTTCGCCAGACATCCCCGTCTTCCTCATCTCGCTCATGGCCGGCGGCACCGGACTCAACCTCACCGGCGCGGACATGGTGATGCACTACGATCCGTGGTGGAACCCAGCTGTCGAAGACCAGGCGACCGACCGCGCCCACCGCATCGGACAGAAAAAAGTCGTCTACGTCATGAAGATGATCGCGTCCAACTCGATCGAGGAACGCGTGCTCGCCCTGCAGCGCAAAAAGCAGGCGCTGATCAAAGCGACCGTCTCTTCGACTGACGCCGAAATCGCCGGACGCCTCACGGCCGACGACATCGCCGCCCTTCTCAAATGACCGTCATTCCCAACCCGGCTCTTCGAGAAGTTCGTCCGGCTTGTCGGGCGGTATCATCAGATACTTGAGCGTCTTCTCGGCGATTTTTCTAAACACGGGGGCGGACGAATTGCCGCCCTGGTGGAACTTGCGCCGCTCGTCGAAATCCAGCGTCACCAGTATGACCAGGCGCGGCTCGCTAGCGGGGACGATTCCGCAGAACGTCGCGCGGTAGAGTCCCGGGATGTAGCCGGCCCTGCCGGCCGATTTCTGCGCGGTTCCCGTCTTGCCGGCGATCGTGTAGCCCTTCACCGCCGCGCGTCTGGCGGTTCCGTCGGGCGTGGCGACCCCGGTCATCATTCCGCGCAGCGTGCGCGCGGTCGACGCCTTGATCGGCCTTCCCAGTTCCATCGGCTCGTGGCGGTATTTCTCGCTCCCGTATCCGTCGACGATGCGTTCGACGATGTACGGGCGCATGCGCACGCCGTCGTTGGCGATCGCCTGGTAGGCGCCGGCGAGCTGCAGCGCGGTTACCGCGACGTACTGCCCGATCGGCGCGCGCGACCACGACGCCTTGTCCCACTTGCGCCAGTCGGGGAGTATCCCCGTCTCCTCGCCCGGCAGCTCGATTCCGGTCTTGGCCCCGAAGCCAAACTTCTTCATGTAGCCGTGCAGCAGCTCCCTGCCGATGTCCCACCCGAGCTTGCCGATGACGATGTTCGACGAATGCACGAGCGCGTCGGTCACCGTCATCCTCTCCGGCCAGGCGTGGGTTCCGTCGCCCGGCAGCTTGTAGTAGTCGGGGTCGTCGCGGTTGGTGCGGTACTTCGTCTCCGGCCTCGCCCTGCCGGCGTCCAGCGCCGCCGCGACCGTGATCGTCTTCATCACCGACCCCGGCTCGTACACGAACGAGCACGCGCGGTTGAGCTTCGCCGAATCCGGTGCCTTGCCGAACCCGAGCGGATCGAAATCGGGCCTGCTCGCCATCGCCAGAATCGCGCCGGTCCTCGAATCCATCACGATCGCCCATCCCGACCCCGCCCCGAATTCGGCGATGCCTTCGTCGAGCGCCTTCTCGGTTTCGCTCTGGATGTTCGAATCGACCGTGAGGTACACGTCGCATCCGGGTATCGCCTCCGAGCGCTCGAGCGGCGGACGGTCGTAGAGCTCGCGCCCGAGCGCGTCTTTCATGTACGTCACGTGCCCGTCGACGCCGCAGAGCGCCGAATTGTACTTCTGCTCGATCCCCGCCGAACCGTCGGCGTTCGCGTTGACCGAGCCGATCACGTGCGACAAAAGCCGCCCCTGCGGATACCGCCTCACCCTGCGCGTCTCGATCGCGACGCCCTTCACCAGCGACGAATTGCTCAGCGTCTCGTGCGCCTTCGAATCAGTCGAGCGCGCGAGAAACTGGTAGCGCCGCGCCGAATCGTCCGCCATCTTCTCGAGCCGGGCGAAGTCGATCGACAGCGCCTTCGATATCGTCTTGAGTATCGCGTTGCGCGGACGCGGCGGGTCGCCCTTGCGCTTCACCACGGCGTTCGTAAGCGCAACCGGGTCGAGATGGTACTCCCACACCGGCGTCGAGCGCGCCAGCAGATGACGCTGGCTTTCGCACGAATCGTATATCGCCCCGCGTATGCCAGGTATGATGCGCGTTCCCGAATACGTCAGCAGCCCGACTTCGGGGTCCACGTGCGCGCGGA
This sequence comes from Kiritimatiellia bacterium, assembly GCA_017959645.1. Lineage (GTDB taxonomy): Bacteria > Verrucomicrobiota > Kiritimatiellia > RFP12 > UBA1067 > UBA1067. Next base: position 2,115 of record JAGDAE010000288.1, on the reverse strand, counting down.
CCATCTTCTGCGAGACGACCGCCGCGAACACCGAGAGCACTGCGACCGGCGCCCAGAAACGGAATGTCTCCCCGCGCATCGCCATCGCGCTATCTGCGGCGCGTTCCCGTCTGCGCCACCTGCCGGCCGGCCTTGCGGTTCTGTATCTTCGCGATCGAAATCTGCCCTTCGTACGGCTTGCCGTTCGCCTTCATGCGCACGATCTGGTCCTCGCGGTTGTAGCTCATCGCCAGCCCGTGCCGGAGCAGCGCCGCCTCGAGATTCGCGGGGCTCTTCATCTCCTCCCACTTCTCGCTCTCGCGCGCGTATTCGTCGCCCAGCCTCGCGAGCTCGCGCTCCTTCTCGCCGATCGACTTCATCATCTGCGCACAGCTCGAATTCGCCAGCAGATTCACCAGCACCGTAAGAAAAACCGCCAGCATGACCGAACCGATCTGGGCGGAACGGTTGGCCACGACCGACATCTTCTTCGAGACCTTCTTGTTCTTTCTCATGTCCTGATCCTTTCGGCTACCCTTAGTTTTGCGCTTCGCGACCTCGGGTTGCGGCGGACCTCCTCCGCCGACGCCCTCGCCGCCCGGCGCGTCACGTTTGCGGTGCGGGGCAACTCCCCCTCCCACCGCGTGCCTCCTTGTTGCAGGGATACCTCCCTCCCCGCATGGGCGGCGAAAAACCTCTTCGCCGTCCTGTCGGTGACCGACTCGAACGTTATCACCGCGAACCTTCCGCCCGGCGCGAGAATCCCGAGCCCGCCTTCGAGCGCGCGCTCGAGTTCGCCGACCTCGTCGTTCACCGCCATCCTCAACGCCTGGAAGACCCGCGTCGCGGGATGGTGCGCGCCGCGTCTTCCCGTCAGCCGCTCGATGAAGTCCGCCAGATCGCTCGTCGTCAGGAACGGCCTAGGATCACGTTCCCGCACGATCGCCCTGGCGATCCTCCTCGATTGCGGCTCCTCCCCCAGAACGCGGAAGATCTCTTCCAACCTTTCCGCGCTCTCTCCGTTCACCAGGTCTGCGGCGCTTTGTCCGCAAGCCCCATCCATCCGCATGTCAAGGGGTCCCTCGCGCATAAAGCTGAAGCCCCGTCCGGCTTCATCCAGCTGAGGACTCGACACGCCCAAATCCAGCAAGATTCCATCGACTTCATCCCATCCCTCCTTCGCGGCGATCTCCCGGATGTCGCCGTGGTTTCCTTTTACGACTCTGATCTCCCCGGCCGAGGCGACCGCCTCGTCGTCGCGGTCGATTCCGAGAACCTCGCCGCCCGCCGATGCTATCGCCCGCGCGTGCCCGCCGCGTCCGAACGTCCCGTCGATGTAGCGGCCGCCCGGCTTCACCGCGAGAAGACCCACCGTCTCCTCCAGCATCACCGGAATGTGCGCGCCACCCATCTCAGAACCCCGCCGCCTTGAGCGCCGCGTCGAGCGCCGCCTGATCCACCTTCTTCTCCGGAGCGAGCGCCTTCGGATCCCACAGCTTGATCATCCGGACCGAACCCACCATCGCGACCGTCGTCGTCAAGTTCGCAAACTGAAGGAGCTTGTCGCTGACGCGGATTCGGCCCTGACAGTCAAGACAGAGTTGTTCCGAGGCTGCACCGATAGCTTCGTACGCCGCGTTCAGCGCCGGATCGAACAGCGCCTTCTCGCGGAGTCTCTCAAGTCGCGACTCCATCTCGGCCGGGGGGATGAGATTGAGACACTTCTCTTTGCGGTCGGGCATCACGTAGACATACAGCGGCAAACCCATAGACGTACGCCATTCGCTTGGAATGGTGAAGCGTTTCTTGGGATCCAGCGCATGATCGTGACGTCCTACCAGAACGCCACTGCTCGCGCCTGCCGCCATACCCTCTACGGGCCTCTGCTCTACTCCTTTTGACATTTTCTGACACTATTATACACTTTCTGACACCACACCGCAAGGGGGTATCTTCAAAAATTTTTCTGCGCTGACTTGCCAAGGTTTCACTATTGCGCAGGAAGATCGGGATGCGAGGCGGCCGTCCTGCGCGACTTTGGCCGGACCCACCTCGCCGACCATCTCCATCGCGTGCAGAAGCTCCTCGGGGCTCATCGCCAGGCGCTTTTCGCTAACGACCTCCCTGCAGAAGTCG